>JAGNSF010000003.1 GCA_017988155.1 Flavobacterium sp.
GTGGAAAAGAAACAGTAAGCGCATCTTTACCTTTAGTTATTGGTAGTCAAAAGGGATTAGTTGAAGAAAAAGACCTTCGTATTCCTAACATGAGAGGAATTATGACTGCCCGTACCAAAGTAATTAGTGTTGTAGAACCCATTGCAGCGAATGTAAATACAAAAGCAGTTCAATTTGAAAAACCTGCGGCTAAGTCTGCTGTTAAACTTGTATCCGCAGATAATTTAGATGAGTTAATCCATTTATTACATAACGAAGCGAAAGTAATTTAATGAACAGTTAGTAGTGTTCAAAATCAACACTTCAACTTTAAACAATTTTAAACACCTAAACGTCACATCATGTCTATACTAATATACGCAGAATCATCCGAAGGAAAATTTAAAAAAGTAGCATTTGAATTGGCTTCTTATGCAAAAAAAGTAGCCGAAAGCCTAGGAACTTCAGTAACCGCAGTAACTATAAATGCAACGAATGTTACAGAACTAGCTAAATACGGAGTTGATAAAGTTCTAAAAGTTAACAATGATGCTTTAGCAGGATTTTCAGCCAAAGCATACTCCAATATAATTAAAGAAGCAGCACTAAAAGAAGGAGCTAAAGTAGTGGTTCTTTCTACCACTACGGATAGCATGTATTTGTCTGGCCTTGTAGCTGTTGGATTAAACGCAGGATTTGCTTCTAATGTTGTAGGGCTTCCGGTAAGTACTACTCCATTCCAAGTAAAGAGAACTGCTTTTTCAAATAAAGCATTTAATATCACCGAAATTACAACCGAAGTAAAAGTGATTGGTTTAGCTAAAAACTCTTACGGAATTGTAGAATGTAATGGTTCATTAACCGAAGAGGATTTTAATCCAGCAATTGATGTTGCCGACTTTAATGTAAAAGTTACTGCGACAGAAAAAAGCTCAGGAAAAGTTTCTATTGCCGATGCTGATATAGTTGTATCTGGTGGTCGTGGATTAAAAGGCCCTGAAAACTGGGGAATGATCGAAGAATTAGCGAGTGTGCTTGGTGCAGCTACAGCTTGTTCAAAACCCGTTTCTGATTTAGGTTGGAGACCTCATGGAGAACACGTTGGTCAAACTGGAAAACCTGTGGCTACTAATTTATATATCGCGATTGGTGTTTCCGGAGCAATCCAACATATTGCGGGAGTGAATTCATCAAAAGTTAAGGTAGTAATCAACAGTGATCCAGAAGCACCTTTTTTTAAAGTTGCTGATTATGGAGTAGTTGGTGATGCGTTTGAAGTGGTTCCACAACTAATAGAAAAACTAAAAGCTTTCAAAGCACAACAGTAGTTTTAAATTAATTTATAAAAAACTGCCTTAAAACAAGGATATTTATATCTTTGCGTTAAGGCGGTTTTTTATTGAAACCTACTCCAATTTTTTTATATCAATTCAATGAGTTTAGTAAAATTATCAATAAAAGGAATTTCATATAGCCAAACCCAAAACGGAGCTTATGCTTTGATTTTAAATGAGGTAGATGGCGATAAAAAGTTACCTATTGTCATTGGAGCATTCGAAGCACAATCAATAGCTATTGCTTTAGAAAAAGAAATTAAGCCACCCCGCCCACTCACTCACGATTTGTTTAAAAATTTTGCTGAACGTTTTGATATTACTGTAAAGCAAGTAATAATTCACAAACTAGTAGACGGAGTATTCTATTCTAGCATCATTTGCGAAAGAGATAAAATTGAGGAAATTATCGATGCCAGAACCTCGGATGCAATTGCTTTGGCATTGCGTTTTAATTCTCCGATATTTACTTATAAAAACATTTTAGACAAGGCTGGAATCTTCTTAAATAGCACTAATGATACTACTACAGAAGAGGGATCACTTGATAGTATTCTTTCCAATTCAGAAACATTTGACCAAGAAATAGAAAGTAATCAATCAGGTCAAGCGTATGCTACAAAAAGCATTCAAGAATTAAACGAATTGCTAGCTGAAGCCGTAGAAAATGAAGATTATGAAAAAGCAGCTAAAATTAGAGATGAAATTTCAAAAAGAGAATAGTACGATTATATAAACAATAAGCTACACCGAATGAAACAATATTTAGATTTAGTGCAACATGTAATGGAAAATGGTTGCCAAAAAGGAGACCGAACTGGAACTGGAACCAAAAGTGTTTTTGGATACCAAATGCGTTTTGATTTAAACGAAGGTTTTCCAATGGTTACGACAAAAAAGCTACATCTTAAATCTATCATTTACGAACTACTTTGGTTCTTAAAAGGCGATACCAATATTAAATACTTGCAAGAAAACGGGGTGAAAATTTGGGACGAATGGGCTGATGCCGATGGGAATCTTGGCCCTGTTTATGGTCACCAATGGCGTAATTGGAATAGCGAAGAAATTGACCAAATTTCGGACTTAATTACCGAATTGAAAACCAACCCAAACAGTCGTAGAATGTTAGTTTCTGCTTGGAATCCATCCGTTCTTCCTGATACTAAAAAATCATTTCAAGAAAATGTAGCCAACAATAAGGCTGCACTACCTCCTTGCCATGCTTTTTTTCAATTTTATGTTGCCGACGGAAAATTATCATGTCAATTATACCAGCGTTCAGCCGATATTTTTCTTGGTGTTCCATTCAACATCGCTTCTTATGCTTTACTAACTATGATGATAGCACAAGTATGCGATTTAGGAGTTGGTGAGTTCATCCATACTTTTGGTGATGCTCATATTTACAACAACCACTTCGAACAAATAGAATTACAATTATCGAGAGAAACAAGACCACTCCCGAAAATGATATTAAACCCCGCTATAAAAAACATTTTTGATTTTGACTTTGATGATTTTACTTTAGAAGGTTATGATCCTCATCCTCTTATCAGAGGAAGTGTCGCCGTATAAAATTACATTCCTTATCTCAAATACTTTAAGACATCGTTTATGATTGTAATGATTGCTGCTGTTGCCGAAAATAATGCCTTAGGAAAAGACAATGAATTGGTGTGGCATTTACCCAATGATTTTAAAAGATTCAAAGAGTTAACTTCTGGTCATTATATCATTATGGGAAGAAAAACTTTTGAAAGCTTTCCAAAACCTTTACCTAATAGAACTCATGTTGTAATTACAAGACAACAAGATTACCAACCTGAAGGTTGCATAATTGTTCATAGCATAGAAGATGCAATTAAAAAGTGCCCTGAAAACGAAGAAGTTTTTATAATTGGCGGTGGCGAAATTTACAAACAAGGACTTGATTTTTCAGATAAAATTGAAATTACAAAGGTTCACGCTCATTTTGAAGCTGATGCCTTCTTTCCTGAAATCAATGAAAATAAATGGGAGTTAGTCCTGTCAGAATTGAATTTAAAAGATGAAAGACATCTTTACGATTACACCTATCAGACTTTTGTGAAAAAATAATATTTTTTTTCAATGTATTGGGAGAATGAAATGTCTTTTTGCCTTTTATTGTACTGCCAAATACCACGAAGGCAGAACAAACGAATAAATTTAAAGTTTCCAAAAACAAATTAATTCTTAAGAACGTATTTTGCGATTTGCTTTATAACTCATTAGAGCTGTCAAACAAGACCAAAAGACAAAATATAATTGGCTCCGCAAATTCCAACTAATTGATTTTCATTCATTAACTCCCAATTAAACATTGAAAAAAGAAATATTATTTCTTGATGTAAAATTGGGTAATATATCAAAGCGTTACAATACCCACTTTTAGTGATTTTTATGTCGATGAAAGTCAAAAATATTAGATTACTACACAACAATTTAGTTCCTACAGATTACTTATATTTGCACAAACAAAAAAAATGGCTAATAAAATCACTCCTTATAAAGATTCTTCATTAAGCAAAAAAGAGCAAGTTGCTCAAATGTTTGATACTATTTCTGGAAATTATGACAATCTTAACCGTGTAATTTCTTTTGGGATAGATGTAAAATGGCGCAAAAAAGTATTAAAAATGGTAGGCAAGTCGAATCCTAAAACCATTTTAGATATTGCAACCGGAACGGGAGATTTAGCTATCTTAATGGCACAAACTAAAGCCGAAAAAATAATTGGATTAGACATTTCGGCAGGAATGCTAGAAGTAGGAGTTCAAAAAATTGCCGCTAAAAATTTAAATAACACCATTGAAATGGTATTAGGCGATTCGGAAAAAATGCCTTTTGAAGACAATTATTTTGATGCTATTACGGTTGCCTTTGGTGTACGAAATTTTGAAAATCTAGAAACAGGTTTAGCAGAGATTTTACGTGTTTTAAAACCTAATGGTATTTTTGTCATTTTGGAAACCTCTGTTCCAGACAGTACCCCTTACAAACAAGGATATCAATTGTACACTAAATACATTCTTCCATTAATTGGAAAATTGTTTTCTAAAGACAATGTGGCTTATGGCTATTTGTCGGAATCAGCAGCAGCATTTCCTTATGGCGAAAAGTTAAACAATATTTTAAGAAAAATTGGGTTTATAGATGTTGTAGCTTTACCTCAAACATTTGGAGTAGCTACCATTTATTCAGCGTCTAAAAAATAGTATGAAAAAAGCCATTTTCTTTCTTTTAATTGTATTTACAACTAGTACTCATGCTCAATTTACTGAAAGTATATTTAGCAAAAACCCTGTGATTCATTTGGAAAATTGGCAACAACAACCTTTGTACTTTGGGTTTTTCTTAGGGCTAAATTCTTATGATTTCAAATTTGATTATAAAACAGCCGTTGAAGACATTCAAGTTCAAAAATCAACTGGATTTAATGTAGGACTTGTTGCAGATTTAAGACTTCAGGAATACATCAATATGAGATTTGAACCTGGATTGTACTATACAAAACGAATTCTAAGTTATCCGGAAAGTTATTTTGCAAATTTTACAGCTCCTGCAAAAGCTTCTGATAAAATTCGAGAAGTAAATAGTACTTATATCCACCTTCCGTTGCTATTGAAATTTTCTGCATTACGAACAGGAAATATTCGTCCCTATTTATTAGGAGGAGTTTCTACCACTTTAAACTTATCGAGTAATTCAAAATCTAAAGACGATAATCTAGAGCAACGTTTTAGAGTAAAAGCCTGGAGTCCCAATTATGAATTGGGTTTAGGAATTGATATTTTTTCAGAATATTTCATTTTCTCTCCTTCCGTGAGAGGGGTGTTTGGATTAAAAGATGAATTAATTCAAGATAACAACCCTACTAGTCCTTGGACAAGCAACATCGAGTCGATGAGAACACGAGGATTGTTCATTAACTTCACTTTTCACTAAAGGAAATTAGAGCGAAACGCGGCGAAATTCACTCAAAACAATTGCAGTAGCTGTAGCCACATTCAAACTTTCAGTTTTTTGAAGTGTTCCAAAACGCGGAATGGTCAACCTATTTTTTATGATTTTCTCTAGCTCAGATGAAATCCCATTTGCTTCATTTCCCATAACTATGATTCCTTCTTGCGGCAAAGTTGTTGAATAAATCATATCGCCATCCATAAAAGTTCCGAAAATTGGCAACTTACTATTTGCAATAAAATTTTTTAAATCCAAATAGCTTACGTTAACCCTAGCAATGGAACCCATAGTAGCTTGAACTACTTTCGGATTATATAAATCTACTGTTTCTTTAGAACATACCAATTGTTCAATTCCAAACCAATCACACAAACGTAAAATTGTTCCTAAATTACCCGGATCACGAATATCGTCCAAGGCCACAATTAATCCTGAAGAATTAATCTCTTTTTCTTTTGGCATTTTAAAAACCGCTAAACAAGTATTTGGCGTAGCCAAAGCGCTCATTTTTTTTAAATCCGTGAGCGAAACCAAGGTTTTATCTGAATCTGAAACTGTTTCAAAATCAAACTCCGTAGTATATAAATGATCCAATTCAAAATGTGCATCCAGCAATTCTTGAATCCCTTTGATACCCTCAGCTATAAACAATTGATGTGTTTGTCGGTGTTTTTTTTGATGTAAACTGGATATAAGCTTTATTTGGTTTTTACTAACCATAAAAAAATGTACTTTTGAATTAAAATTTTAGAACAGTTGAAACATATTTTCACAAAAGTAACAGCATTTATTCTAATTGCAATATTTATTTCCGCTTGTAACGCTGTAAAAAGAGTTCCAAACGGTAAATTTTTATTGACAAAAAATGAAATCTTCGAAAATAACAAAGTGATTTCAGATGAAACTACTTTCAATCAATTGTATCAAAAACCAAACAGTAAAGTTGCTGGAATTCCACTTTTTTTAACTTTTAATAATTGGGCAAACCCTAATCCAGACTCCACTTATCAGGCTAAGTTTACTAATAATCCAGCAAAATACAAACGCATGTCCAAGTGGATTTCAGCGAAACAAGTAGACCAATTAGGAAAATCATTTTGGTATCATGGTATTCATGATTTTTTTAAAAAAATAGGCGAACCCCCAGTTATTTACGACCCTTCTAAAACAGAAAAATCTGTTTTGCGTTTAAAATATTTTTATTTTAATAAAGGTTATTTTGATGTAAAGACCAAATCAGCCTTTGATTCTATTGGTCTCAAAAAAGCACGCGTTACATATTATATTGAACCTGGAGCAGCTTACACAATTGATTCGGTAACTACTAAAATTGAAACAGCCGTCTTAGATTCATTGTACAAAACAACTGAAGCCAATTCCTCTATTAAAGCAGGAAACCAATACAAAACGGAGAATTTTGAAAATGAAAAAAATAGACTTACTACTTTATTTAGAAATAACGGGGCCTATAATTTCCAACCTACAAATGTGAATTTTGATATTGACACCATTCAGAAAAAAAACAAAGCAAGTGTTCGTTTAAAAATTGGAGATTACAGCTATCAGGATCAAGAAAGGACTATTACTGAACCATTCAAATTATACAAGATAAGTGATGTTAAAATTTTCACAGATTATAACGCATCAGATGCAAAAGCGATCCTAACAGATAGTACCGAATTTAATAATTTCAAATTATTAAGTAGAAACAAACTTAAGTACAAACCATTTGCAATTACAAACGCTGTCTTTATAACAAAAGGCGGTTATTTTTCAGATACCAAAACCAATTTGACTAGTAGGTATTTAAGTAATTTGAAAATTTTCAACTACCCTTCAATTATTTATGAACTTGATAAAAGGGATAGTACGGCACAATCACTTATTGCAAAAATTTATCTCACCCCGAAAAAGAAATACAACTTTGGACAATCGATAGATGTAACTCACTCTAATATTCAAAATATTGGTATTGGATTTAGTCCGTCCATTTCAATTCGAAACGTCTTTAATGGAGCCGAAACATTAGAATTTTCTGGTAGAGCAAATATTGGGTCTTCTAAAGATTTTGCTAATCCTAATGATGTATTCTTTAATGCTTCTGAACTTGGAGTGGATTTGAAACTGAATTTTCCAAGAATTGTAATGCCTTTCACAACTGAGAAGATCATCCCGAAAAGCATGATACCATCGACATTAATTACGACCGGTTATTCAACACAAAAAAATATTGGTTTAGACAAAGAAAATTTCACTGGTGCAATTAATTACAATTGGACTCCAAAAACAAATAAAACTGCAAAATTTGATTTGTTTAACATTCAATTTGTTAGGAATTTAAACCCCCAAAATTACTATAACGTTTACACATCATCTTATGATGCACTGAACGCTTTAGCCAAAAATCCTTCTTATCAAATAGATCCTACTTTTTATGATACAGATGGAAATCTAACAATTGAAGACGGTACTAACGAATTTATAACTAGTATTCTGAGCCAAAGTATTCCTAGTTCTACAACTGATTTTACAGTAGTAAAAAGTATTGCAGAACGACAATATAGGCTTACCGAAAATGATTTTATACTAGCTTCTAATTTTAGCTACTCCACAACAACAAAAAAAGACATAGCCGACAGTAATTTTTATCTTTTTAAAACTAAAATTGAATCCGCGGGTTCTTTGCTTAGTTTATTTGCTAATGCAGCTAATTTAGATAAAACTTCAAATAACCGTTATGAAATATTCAACTTAGAATATTCAGAATACTTAAAAACTGAATTTGATTTTGTTAAATATTGGGATATGTCTAGGGAAAAAGTAATTGCTGTCCGAAGTTTTTTCGGCATAGCCATTCCTTTTGGGAATTCAGATAATATTCCGTTTTCAAGAAGTTACTATTCTGGAGGTTCAAATGATAATAGAGGTTGGGACCCTTATCGCTTAGGCCCAGGAAGTACTGGAGGAACAAATGATTTCAACGAAGCCAATATGAAATTAACTATAAGTGCTGAATTTCGATTTAAAATACTAGGTAGTTTAAAAGGAGCCCTTTTTGCCGATGCGGGTAATATTTGGAATGTACTGGACAATACCGAAGACCCGAAAGCAACATTTAAAGGGCTAAAAGATTTAGAAAATATTGCACTCGGAACAGGCTTTGGACTTCGCTATGATTTGAACTTTTTTGTAGTTCGTTTTGACTTAGGGTTTAAAACTTATAATCCAGCACAAGATAAAGACAGAAGATGGTTTAAAGATTGTAATTTCGGGCAGTCCGTATTAAATTTTGGAATAAATTATCCGTTCTAATACTAATTAATTCTTATTTTTGCGAACTCAAACTAAAAACAACTAAAAACAATTACAATGTCACACAACATCAAACCAGGAGTTGCTACTGGAGATCAAGTACAAGAGATCTTTAATTACGCAAAAGAAAAAGGTTTTGCACTTCCTGCAGTTAACGTAACTGGATCAAGCACAATCAACGGAGTTATTGAAACAGCAGCTAAATTAAATGCTCCTGTAATTATTCAATTTTCTAATGGTGGTGCGCAATTTAATGCTGGAAAAGGATTATCTAATGCAGAAGAAAAAGCAGCCATCGCAGGTGGAATAGCTGGAGCTCTTCACATCCATACTTTAGCAGAAGCTTATGGAGCTACTGTAATTTTACATACAGACCACTGCGCTAAAAAATTACTGCCTTGGATTGACGGTTTATTAGATGCATCTGAAAAACACTTTGCAGCTACAGGCAAACCTTTGTTTTCATCTCATATGATTGACTTGTCAGAAGAACCAATTGAAGAAAATATCGAAATTTGTAAAGAATACTTAGCTCGTATGAGTAAAATGGGAATGACATTAGAAATCGAATTAGGGATTACTGGTGGCGAAGAAGATGGTGTAGACAATTCTGATGTTGACAGTTCAAAATTATACACTCAACCAGAAGAAGTAGCTTATGCTTATGAAGAATTATCAAAAGTAAGTCCTAAATTTACTATTGCTGCTGCTTTTGGAAACGTTCACGGGGTATACAAACCAGGTAACGTAAAATTAACTCCGAAAATCTTAAAAAATTCTCAAGATTTCGTTCAAAACAAATACAACACAGGAGCTAATCCAGTTGATTTCGTTTTCCACGGTGGATCAGGTTCTACTTTAGAAGAAATAAGAGAGTCTATTGGATATGGTGTAGTTAAAATGAACATTGATACTGATTTACAATTTGCATACACTGAAGGAATTCGTGATTATATGGTTAAAAATATTGACTATTTGAAATCACAAATTGGTAACCCAGAAGGTGCTGATGTTCCAAATAAAAAATACTACGATCCAAGAAAATGGATTCGTGAAAGCGAAGTTACATTCAACACAAGATTAGAGCAAGCTTTTGCTGACTTGAACAATGTAAACACTCTATAAAAATTGACGAATTGCGAATTGCGAAACTAATTTCGTGATTCGCAATTTATAATTTATAATCATATCAATATGGCTTGGTTTAAAAGACACGAAAAAGGAATCACTACACCTACTGAAGACAAAATGGATGTCCCAAAAGGTCTTTGGTACAAATCTCCAACTGGAAAAATTATTGATGCAGAGGAATTAGCACGTAACTTATATGTGAGTCCTGAAGATGATTTTCACGTTCGAATTGGAAGTGAAACCTATTTCGAAATCTTATTTGACAACAATGAGTTTGTTGAATTGGATAAAAACATGACGTCAAAAGATTCATTGCATTTTGTTGACACCAAAAAATATTCAGACCGTCTTAAAGACGTTACGTCAAAGACAAAATTGAATGACGCTGTACGAACAGCTGTTGGGAAATCAAAAGGAAAAGACCTAGTAATTTGCTGTATGGATTTTGCTTTTATCGGAGGTTCTATTGGAGGTGTTGTGGGAGAAAAAATCGTAAGAGGAATTGACCATGCTATCCAACACAAAATGCCTTTTGTTATGATTTCGAAATCTGGGGGGGCACGTATGATGGAAGCCGCATTTTCATTAATGCAATTAGCTAAAACATCGGTAAAATTAGTTCAATTAGCCGACGCTAAATTACCTTACATCTCTTTATGTACTGACCCAACAACTGGAGGAACTACAGCTTCTTATGCTATGTTAGGAGATATCAACATCTCTGAGCCTGGAGCCTTAATCGGATTTGCTGGCCCACGTGTGGTTAGAGACACAACAGGAAAAGATTTACCAGAAGGATTTCAAACCGCAGAATTTCTTTTAGAACATGGTTTTTTAGACTTTATAACACCTAGAAAAGAATTGAAAGACAATATCAATTTGTACATCGATTTGATTCAAAATAATGATATTAGATAAATAAAAAAATCCCGAAATAATTCGGGATTTTTTTATGCTTACAATGGAATTAACTTACTAATTACATCCCTGTTCTAATAGCTTCTACAGGATCTAATTTTGATGCTGTAATTGCAGGCAAGATACCTGATATTAATCCAATAATTGCTGCAAGTCCTGTCCCTAAGAACACATTTCCTGCACTCAATACAAACTCAAAGTCTAAAGCTTTAGTTAGAATAAGAGAAATAATCCAAACTAAAAACAATCCCACTACACCTCCAATTACTGATAGAATAACCGCTTCAAATAAAAATTGAAATAATATAAATCGGTTTTTAGCCCCTAATGATTTTTGTATTCCAATCAGATTGGTTCTCTCTTTTACTGAAACAAACATAATATTAGCGATACCAAATCCTCCAACTAACAATGAAAATCCACTAATAATCCACCCTACTACATTCATTTGCCCAACGATTCCATCTATTAAATCGGTAAAACCCGACAAAACATTAATGAAAAAGTTATTTATTTCATCTGTTTTCATGCCACGATAATTTCGCAATTTTTGAGTTAATTCAGCTTTAAAAGCATCCATGTCAACCCCTTTTTCCGGTTTTATTAAAATTACTGGAGTTAAGGCATCATTATTATCGCCGTACATTCTTCTCAAAAAATTAACAGGTATAAAAATAGAGGTATCGTTGCTATCTCCAAAAATCCCTGCGCCTTGCTTTTTTAACACACCAATAACGGTAAAGCGTTGGCCATAAAGTCTAACATTTTTACCTATAGGATTAGCCCCTTCAAAAAGACCAGATGCTATTTCATTTCCTAAAACGATGACCGCCGAACCTGAATTGGACTCAGATTCATTGTAAAAACGCCCTTCATCAAATTCTAAACCTTCAATCTCGATAAATTCATGAGAAACAGGTACAACATTAATATCACTAACTGTAGCCGATTGGTATTTTATTGATTCTCTATTAACAAAAAACTGAAAAGCCATTTGATTGACATCATTCAACGAGCTTTTCAAATATTCATATTCATCGTACTTAACGTTTGGGAACTGCTCTCTTTTCCATTGAGGGATCTCAGAAGGCCCAAAAGAAAAACGCATTAAATAGATAGTGTTTTTATCTAAACTACTTAAATCTTTTTTAATTTTTCGATCCAATGAATCTACAGCAGCAAGCACTGCGATAATTGAAAAAATTCCAATAGTCACCCCTAATAATGAAAGCAAAGTCCTGAGTTTATTATTGCGCAAAGCATTCAGTGCAAACCCAAAACTCTCTTTTAATAATCGAAGATATACTAGCATACTATTTTTCTTTTGTAACAATGTAAAATTCAGTAAATTTTATTCAAAAACCTAATATAAATTAGCTTGAAGATAAGTGTGTATATTTAGTAGAATGTTACACCTTTTGATGGATATTTATAATCAAAAAAAAACTATTTTTGCACTTTATAATTTTAACTACACAATGAGCACAACTAAATCTATTCAATCTGCATTAATTTCAGTATTTTCAAAAGACGGTCTTGAACCAATTGTAAGAAAATTGCATTCTCAAAATGTAACACTTTACTCTACAGGAGGAACCGAAGATTTCATTAAAAACCTAGGCATCCCTGTAATACCTGTGGAGGATGTTACGTCTTACCCATCCATCCTAGGTGGAAGAGTCAAAACCTTACACCCAAAAGTTTTTGGAGGCATCTTAAACCGTCAAGATAACGAAAGTGATGTGCAACAAATGAAAGAATATGATATACCTCAAATTGATTTAGTCATTGTTGACCTATATCCTTTTGAAAAAACAGTTGCTTCAGGTGCGAGTGAAAGTGATATTATTGAAAAAATTGATATTGGCGGAATTTCATTGATCCGTGCCGCTGCAAAAAACTTTAAAGACACTGTTATTGTAGCTTCGGTTGA
This sequence comes from Flavobacterium sp., assembly GCA_017988155.1. Classification (GTDB taxonomy): domain Bacteria; phylum Bacteroidota; class Bacteroidia; order Flavobacteriales; family Flavobacteriaceae; genus Flavobacterium. The sequence continues at coordinate 12,595 of JAGNSF010000003.1, forward strand.
CGATTATAGCTTGTTTTTAGATATGATTTCTACTCAAAATGGCGCAACTACATTAGAAGATAGAAAACTTTTGGCTACAAAAGCATTTCACGTTTCTTCACACTATGATGGAGCAATTTTTAATTACTTCAACACTGACGAAACCATTTATAAAGAAAGTATTGCCAATGGACAAGTATTACGTTACGGAGAAAACCCTCATCAAAAAGGATTTTTCTTTGGCGAATTTGAGAAAATGTTCAATAAAGTTCATGGTAAAGAGTTGTCTTACAACAATCTGCTTGATGTTGATGCTGCCGTAAATTTAATTGCTGAATTCAAGAACGACGGTCCTACTTTTGCCATTCTAAAGCACAATAATGCTTGTGGATTAGCGTCTAGAAAGACGATTAGCGAAGCCTACTTAGCAGCTTTAGCTTGTGATCCAACATCAGCTTTTGGTGGAGTATTAATAGCTAATACTAAAATTGACGTAGACGCTGCAACAGAAATCAATAAATTATTTTGCGAAGTAGTAATTGCTCCTGCTTTTGATTCAGAAGCTATTACTATTTTAGAAGAAAAGAAAAACAGAATTATTTTGGTTCAAAACGAAGTGGCTTTACCACAAAGACAAGTTCGTACTTGCTTGAACGGAATTTTAGTTCAAGACAGAAATAACATTACCGATACTAAAGAAGATTTAAAAACGGTTACAACAACAGCACCAACGGCTCAAGAAGTTGAAGATTTAATTTTTGCATCAAAAGTGTGTAAAAACACTAAATCTAATACGATTGTTTTTGCTAAAAATGGAACTCTTATTTCATCTGGAACAGGACAAACCTCTAGAGTTGATGCATTAATGCAGGCAATTGACAAAGCAAAAGCATTTGGTTTTGACCTCAATGGTGCTTCTATGGCAAGTGATGCTTTCTTCCCTTTTCCTGACTGTGTAGAGTTAGCAAAAAAAGCCGGAATTACTGCTGTAATTCAACCTGGAGGGTCAATTAAAGATCAATTAAGTATCGACTATTGTAATGAAAATAATTTAGCAATGGTATTTACAGGAACACGTCATTTTAAACATTAATTTGTTTAACTTTGCTTGTTATTTAATTTTAAATTTAAAACCCAATTAAGCTTATGGGATTTTTTGATTTCATGACCGAGGATATCGCAATCGACCTTGGTACCGCAAACACATTAATAATTCACAACGACAAAGTTGTTATAGATAGCCCTTCTATTGTAGCTAGAGATAGAATTTCAGGTAAAATCATTGCTGTTGGTAAAGAAGCCAACATGATGCAGGGTAAAACTCACGAAAACATTAAAACAATACGCCCACTTAAAGATGGAGTAATTGCTGATTTTGATGCGTCAGAGAAAATGATTAATATGTTTATTAAGAGTATTCCTGCGTTGAAAAAAAGAATGTTTACTCCGGCTTTACGAATGGTTGTTTGTATCCCATCTGGGATTACAGAAGTAGAGATGAGAGCGGTGAAAGAATCGTGTGAAAGAGTAAATGGCAAAGAGGTGTATTTGATTCACGAGCCAATGGCAGCAGCTATTGGTATTGGCATTGACATTATGCAACCTAAAGGGAACATGATTGTCGACATCGGTGGTGGTACTACTGAAATTGCAGTAATTGCTTTAGGCGGAATTGTTTGTGATAAATCAGTTAAAATTGCTGGAGATGTATTTACTAATGACATCATTTATTACATGCGTACACAACATAACTTATTTGTTGGAGAAAGTACTGCAGAAAAAATTAAAATTCAAATTGGAGCAGCATTAGAAGATTTAGAAACTCCTCCTGAAGATATGTCAGTTCAAGGACGTGATTTATTAACAGGGAAGCCAAAACAAGTTGAAGTTTCTCATCGTGAAATCGCAAAGGCTTTAGATAAATCCATTCAACGTATTGAAGATGCTATCATGGAAACTTTATCTCAAACTCCTCCTGAATTAGCTGCTGATATTTATAATACTGGTATTTATCTTGCTGGTGGAGGATCTATGTTGAGAGGACTTGATAAACGTATTTCTTTAAAAACTGATCTTCCAGTTTATATTGCAGAAGACCCTCTTAGAGCGGTTGTAAGAGGTACTGGAATGGCACTTAAAAACATCAATAGATTTAAAAGCATCTTGATTAAATAAGATTTTCTAAGAAAAAGTCATAAATAATACATTTATAAAATGCAGCAAATTTTTACTTTTATATTTAAAAACAGTAATCGCTTACTGTTTTTGCTGCTTTTAGGTATTTCATTATCACTAACAATTCAATCCCACTCCTTTCATAGAAGTAAAGTAATTAGTTCTGCTAATTTTATGAGTGGTGGAGTGTATGAACAACTTAGTGAGTTCGATGAATACCTAAATTTAAAATCCGAAAATGAAGCATTGGCACAAGAAAATGCGACGTTAAAAAATTTATTATTTAATAAAAAAGATTCGACTGTTGCTGCTAAATTGGACAGCATAAAAGGAGTAAAACCTAAGGATATAATTGTTTCAAAGGTAATTCACAATTCCTATAATGTTCACGAAAATTACTTGACTTTAAATTCTGGTGAACTCCAAGGTGTTAAACCTGACATGGGTGTAATTAATAGTTTAGGAATTGTTGGGATTGTAGATAATACATCCCCACATTACGCAACCGTAATAAGTATTTTGAACAAAAAATCACAAATCAATGCCAAGGTGAAAAAATCAAACCATTTTGGATCATTGATTTGGAATGGAAAAAGTACCGGGTTTGTCCAATTAATTGATGTTCCAAGATTAGCCTCTGTAAGAAAAGGAGATACAATTGTTACTGGAGGTCAATCAGTGATTTTTCCTGAAAATATTAACATTGGTACAATTGACAAGGTCTATATCGACAATGAAACTAATTATTATACTTTGGATATCAAATTGTTCAACGATATGACCAATCTTGGGCATGTGTATATAATTAAAGGAAAAGACCGACAAGAAATTATCAATCTAGAAAAACGAGAAGAAGATGAATAGTAGTTTGTTTTTCAACCTTTTTAGATTTTTTATTTTATTAACCTTACAAGTTATTGTATTTAACAATATCAATTTATTCGGTTTTATTAGCCCGTTTCCATATATTTTATTTATCATTTTATATCCAGTAAATGGAAATAAATCTGGATTGTTAGTAGCAAGTTTTCTTCTAGGAATTATCTTAGACATGTTTAGCAACTCAGGTGGAATTCATACTACGGCCAGTTTAATATTAGCCTACTATAGACCTTCTATATTTAAATTTGCATTTGGGGTAAGTTACGAATACCAAACCATTAAATTAAACGAAACACTAACGCCAGAACGTTTTTCTTTTCTTTTAGTTGCGGTTGTACTTCACCATTTAGTGTTGTTTATTTTTGAAGCATTCCAATTAAGTTTACTTTGGGATATTTTAATTAGAACACTTCTCAGTAGTGTAATTACACTTACAATTTGTATTATTATTATCTACTTAATTAAGCCAAACAAGCGATGAGAAAAGTATTGCTGCCTACCTTAATAATTATTGCAGCATCCTTGCTGGTATTACGCATTTTTTATCTTCAAGTTATCGATGATTCATTCAAACTGAAATCAGATAACAATGCTATAAAAATAAAGTACGACTATCCTGAAAGAGGCTATATTTATGATAGAAATGGAAAGTTATTGGTTTCAAACCAAGCTTCGTATGATATCATGGTTATACCTCGCGAAATAAATAAACTAGACACAATTGAATTTTGCGAATTACTAAATATTACCAAAGAAGACTTTATCAAAAAAATCGAAAAAGCCAAGATCTATAGCCCAAGATTACCTTCTGTATTCTTAACGCAATTAAACAAAATTGAATTTGCTGCTTTCCAAGAAAAAATCAGAAAATTTGAGGGGTTTTATTTTCAAAAGCGTTCGCTACGCGATTATGAAGTTAATTATGGCGCAAATATTTTTGGTTTCATTACACAAGTAAACGAAAATTTAATTGCTAAAAATCCATATTATAACAGTGGTGATTTAATTGGAAAACAAGGTGTAGAAGAAAGCTACGAAGAAATATTACGCGGAATTAAAGGTGTAAAATACATTCAAAAAGACAAGTACAATAGAGAAATAGGATCATTCAAAGAAGGTAAATATGATACTATTGCGGTTCAAGGAGAAGACATTAATTTAAGTATAGATGCAGAAATTCAAAAATACGGTGAAGAATTAATGATTAATAAACGTGGCGGAATTGTAGCTATCGAACCTAAAACTGGAGAAATATTAGCCTTAGTAACTGCGCCTTCCTATGATCCTTCTATACTGGTTGGGCGACAAAAATCTAAAAATTACACTCAATTATACCGTGATTCCATTGCGAAACCATTATACGATAGAGGGCTATTAGCGGAATACCCTCCTGGTTCTCCGTTTAAAATTCTTACAGGCCTAGTAGCTTTACAAGAAGGAGTCATAAACGAACAAACAAGTGTAGCTTGTAATCATGGTTTTAGCTATGCAAGAGGTCGTTTTATGCGATGCCACTGCCATGGTGGAATGTTGCAATTACACCGAGGAATTTATGAGTCATGCAATTCCTTTTTTGGTACTTCTTATATGAAAACGATTAATAAATATGTTAAACCTGGTTATGCTGTAGATGTTTGGAGTAACCATGTTAAAAGTTTTGGGCTTGGACAATTTATGGGTTATGATTTGCCTACAGGTCGAAAAGGTAATATTCCGGATTCAAAAACATACAAACGAATTTATCCTAATGGAGGATGGAGAAGTACTGCCATCGTTTCTAATGCAATTGGGCAAGGTGAAGTATTAATGACCCCAATACAATTGGCTAACATGATGGCAACAATTGCAAACAAAGGATACTATTACACTCCTCATATCATTAAAAAAATTGAAGGAAAACCTATTGATAAAAAATTCACAACTAAACATGTAACCACAATAAATAAGAAATATTTTAAACCAATAATCGATGGTTTATTTGACGTGTATAATTTAGGAACTGCTTATCATCTTAAAGTAGAGGGTATTGATATTTGTGGAAAAACTGGTACCGCTGAAAATTTTGCTAAAATTGGAGGAGTTAGGACCCAACTTGAAGACCACTCTATATTTGTAGCTTTTGCACCAAAAGACAATCCGAAAATAGCGATTGCTGTAATGGTAGAAAATGGTGGTTATGGCGCAACCATTGCAGGCCCAATTGCCAGTTTAATGATCGAAAAATACTTACGCCGAAAAATCACTAGAACCGATTTAGAAACTCGCATATTAAGTAGAAGTTTACAAGGTCAATATGCTAAATTGGGTGGCCTTTCAGAGACTGTAAAAAAAGAAATGAGGAAACAAGACTCAATTGTTCGAAGTAAAACTGCTCCATCTAAAATAAAAAAAGATACGTTACAATCCATTAAAAAAGTTACGCGTTAACAATGAAAAACCAAAGTATAACCAATAATATTGATTGGATTTCGGTGATTATATATAGCATCCTTGTATTGCTTGGATGGCTAAATATCTATTCTTCATCATTATCTTCAATGGAAGGAACTTCCGAAAAACAATTTTTATTTATCACGCTTACTATACCATTAATATTTATAGTACTTTTTGTTGATGGAAAATTTTACGAAAAATATGCCTCAATTATTTATGGAGTGTCTTTGCTTTCGCTTATTGGTCTATTTGCTTTCGGAAAAACAATTGCAGGACAACGTTGTTGGTATGGATTTGGTAGTTTTACATTACAACCTTCTGAATTTGCAAAAGCAGCCACAGCTTTAGCTTTGGCTAAATATTTAAGTGACACTCAGATTAATCTATTGTTTACCAATAGACAAATCCAAGCATTAGCCATTGTTTTATTGCCTGTATTACTAATCTTACCTCAGCCAGACCCAGGTAGTGCATTAATTTACAGTGCTTTCTTTCTAGTTTTATACCGAGAAGGTTTACCTTCATGGTACATTTGGACTGGTTTTTCCGCAATTGTTTTATTTGTACTTACTCTACTTTTACAACCACAATATGTAATTCTCTTAGCATTACTTGTGATTGTAATTGTTCATATTAAATCCCGTTTAGCCGATCGTAATATTGTACTCAGTGCAATAGTATTTACCTTAATTTCTGGGTTTGTTTTATCTGTAAATTATGTTTTTACCAATGTATTCAAACAACACCATAGAGACCGTTTTAACATTTTACTAGGTAAAACAGTCGATATGAAAGGTATTGGGTATAACACAAACCAATCTGAAATTGCTATTGGGTCAGGAGGATTTTTTGGGAAAGGATTTCTGGAAGGAACTCAAACCAAAGGTGGTTTTGTTCCAGAACAACATACTGATTATATTTTTACTACTGTAGGAGAAGAATGGGGGTTTTTAGGTTCGTTAGTGGTTATTGCATTATTTGTAACCTTATTACTTCGAATTATTTACCTAGCTGAAAGACAAAAAACAAAATTTAGCCGTGTTTATGGCTATTGTGTGGCTGGAATTCTATTCATTCACTTCTTTGTGAATATCGCAATGGTGGTTGGAATTTTTCCAACTATAGGGGTCCCACTTCCTTTCTTTTCTTATGGGGGTTCTGGATTATGGGGATTCACTATTCTGCTTTTTATCTTCTTAAAAATGGATGCCAACAAAGTGAACGAATGGTAAACCAAACAAAGAATTATAAAAATTAAAAGCCTCCAATGGAGGCTTTTAATTTTTATAAAACTAGTTAATTACGACTTTACTAAAGTATTTGATTTTAATTTAGTAGCCATGGGCTTCTTTACAATATTTTTTGATTGCAAGTCTTCTAATACATTTAAAGCTTCCTCTACGTATATATCTTTGGAAAGCTGTTCATGCCAGCGTTCCCTTTTCTCTTTAAGTGTAGCATCTTTAGTAATTGCCTCCATTTCATATGGCAATGATTTGAATTTGTAACTATTTTTATAATTCTGTAAAGGCTTGTATTTTTTTGCTTTTTCTTCAATTTGTTTTTGAGACAATTTAAATTTATCGATATTCAAACTGTATACATAGTCATTACTTCTACTATCAATCCACTTCGCATTATCTTCCACCAATTGAAACTGTTGGTTTTGTGCAATTCTATTTTTACTATTAGCAATTGCTTGACTGAAATTTTTTGAATTATTCCAAACACCATATTGCGCTGGATCGATTTTATCCCAAGGCATCGCATTGTGCATATCACGTTCTCCCATTTTTAAATAAGCATAACGATCCGGCATCACTACATCGCTACTCACCCCCTCTAACTGAGTTGAACCACCATTAATTCTATAGAATTTTTGAGTAGTTGTCTTCAAGGCACCTAAATCTCCAACCGAACTACTTCTCACAAATTGATTTAAATCAATTACGTTTTGAACTGTTCCTTTGCCATAAGTTTGCTTACTACCAATGATAATTCCACGTTTGTAATCTTGAATAGCTGCTGCCAAAATTTCTGAAGCTGAAGCAGAAAAACTGTTCACCATAATTACTAACGGACCATCCCATTCAATTTTTTTATCACGATCATAAAGTACTTCTTTTCTTTTACCTGCTGACTTAATTTGCACTATTGGGCCTTCTTCAATAAATAAACCAGCAATATCAACAACTGTAGACAAAGAACCACCACCATCATCTCTAACATCTAAAGCAATCCCGCTTACACCCTCTTTTTTTAAACGAGCTACTTCTAATGCAATATCTTTACCAGCATCTCTGCCATCTCTATTTTCAAAATCAATATAAAATTTTGGCAAATAAATCACCCCGTATTTCAATCCGTTTTTCTCTACTATACTAGATTTTGCATAGGTCTCTTCTATTTCAACAATATCTCTAATTATTGAAATTACTTTAATTGTTCCGTCAACCTTTTTTACAGTAAGACGTACTTCAGTCCCTTTAGTCCCTTTTATTTTCTTTACTACATCATCCAACCTCATCCCTACCACATCGATTGGCTCTTGGTTACCTTGACCAACTTTAATCACAATATCTCCAGCTTCCAATTGTTTTCCTCTCCAAGCAGGTCCTCCTGAAATCAATTCTGATATCTCCGTATAATCATTTTTCTTTTGTAAACGTGCACCAATACCTTCTAACTTACCGCTCATGCTTACATCAAAACGCTCTTTTTCTTCTGGTGCTAAGTAATTTGTATGTGGGTCAAAACGTCCGGTAACTGAATTCAAATACACTGAGAAATAATCGTTCCGAGTCAAATCTTTAATAAAACCAAAATATTCGTCTAATGACTTTAACGAACTCTCTCTAGTCTCTTTTTCAAGCTCATCAAAGGTTTTTAACTTCCCTTTTTCAGTACTACTCTCTTTTTTTGTATCTACAACCGCTTCCTGAAAATCTCCATCAGGATTAATTGGAGCTGCTGCTTCTTTTAATTCTTTGTCAATCTTCCCATCGCTTTCTTGAATTTCTAAGCGATCTACTAATGATGATAAAGTAGATAATTTTATCTGCTTACGCCATCTTTCATTCAATTCTGTTGCGTTTTTAGCATATGGCATTTTGTCGTAATCTGTAGTAAAAGATTCGTCAACTTTGTAATCGAATGGTTTACTTAAAACAGATTTATATATAGATTTACTTTCATCTATTCGTTGCATCAAACGTGTGTACGTAAGATCAAAAAAGGTTAAATCTTTATTTAATAATTGATCGTCCAATTCCAACTCGTATTTTGAAAATTCATCAATATCCGCTTGAATAAAAAATCGTTTGGATGGATCCAAAGCCTCAATATAATCTTTGTAAACCCCTTTTGAAAATTCATCATCCATTGTTGCAGGATTGTAATGCCCTTTTTCCAAAACAAAGGTCAAGAGTTCAATCAACAACTTATCTTTCTCTGGATCAGAGGTTGTAGTGAAATTAGATTTAAATGCAACTAAGGATAAGGATACAAAGGTGACTACTAAAAGTAGTTTATAATTTCTTTTCATAAAGTTCATAATGGTATTCATCCAGTTTTTTGTCTAAATTACAGCAAAAGTTAGTTCTACAATGATGGGTCGTGCTTAATTTTTTGTTAAAGATATAAAATTGTTCTTTTTGCCAAAGATTAAATGGATGAAGTTGGCATTTTTTGTTTTTCTTTGTTTATTATTTTAGATAAAGTCTATTTGATAACTTTAATTTAAACCCTTTTGGAAAATAAAACTGAAATGCTCCTTGGATTTATAATTGGAATAATAACTTCTGTTTTTGGTTGTTTTTTATTTATTCTATTATTTACAAAATTTACATTTATTGCCGGAATTGAATTATTACAAGCAGAAGGTAAATTAGGAAAAATAATCACTTTAGGTACTGTATTAGATTTAGCTGTCTTTTGGATAGCATTAAAATTAAATAAAGAATTCATAGCTCGAGGAGTAATTTTAGCAGTTATTATTCTCACAATAATTACCGTGTTAGTTTAGCTCAGAACAAGAAATAGTTACAATGAAATATTACATAATTGCAGGAGAAGCTTCAGGTGATTTACACGGAGCCAATTTAATGAAAGCCTTATACCAGGAAGACCCAAATGCTGAAATTCGTTATTGGGGTGGTGACTTAATGCAATCTATTGGCGGCACTTTAGTAAAACATTACAAAGAACTGGCTTTCATGGGATTTATTGAAGTGTTATTTAATTTAAAAACCATTTTAAATAATATTAAAATTGCCAAAAAAGACATTTTGGAGTTCCAACCTGATGTGCTAATTTTTATTGATTATCCTGGATTCAACATGCGTATTGCTAAATGGGCAAAAACTTTGAACTTCAAAACCCATTATTACATTTCTCCTCAAATATGGGCTTGGAAAGAAAACAGAATTAAAGACATTAAGCACGATGTCGATCAGATGTATGTGATTTTACCTTTCGAAAAAGAATTTTACGAAAACAAACACAATTATCCTGTTCACTTTGTGGGCCATCCATTAATTGATGCCATACACAACCAACCCAAAGTTGATGATGCAGTATTTAGAAAAGAAAACCAATTAAACTCCCAGCCCATTATTGCAATTTTGCCGGGTAGTCGCCAACAAGAAATCACCAAAATGCTTTCTGTAATGTTAAGTGTGGTGAATGATTTTCCTGACTACCAATTTGTGATTGCTGGTGCCCCTAGTCAAGAATTTTCTTTTTACGAAAAGTTCATTACCAATGATAATATCAAATTTATCTCGAACAAAACCTACTCATTATTACAAATCGCAACTGCCGCTCTAGTAACTTCTGGAACAGCTACTTTAGAAACAGCACTTTTTAAAGTTCCCGAGGTAGTGTGCTATAAAGGAAGTTGGGCTTCTTACCAAATTGCCAAACGCATCATTACTTTGAAATACATTTCGTTAGTAAACCTCATCATGGATAAAGAAGTTGTAACCGAATTAATTCAAGATGATTGCAACACACAACGTATCAAAGAAGAATTGTCTAAAATTCTAGAAGGCGAACACCGTGCAAAACTTTTAGTTCAATACGATCAATTAGAACAAAAATTAGGAGGCATTGGTGCTAGTCAAAAAACAGCCCAATTGATTGTAAGGAATTTGAAATAATTTTCAAGTCTAATAATAGTTTGCTTCCAGCTTTTTAAAAACTGGAAGCTTTTTTTATTTCTATATGTTTCGATTTCATTTTTTTGTATTTTAGTAACATGAAAGTTTTGCAATTCCCCCTAGCAAGAGTTACATTGGTATTTATTGTAGGTATTATTTTTGCCTATTATTTTCAACCAAGTCCCAATCTTGTGTTCACATCCCTTTTTTTGGCTACCTTATTATTGGGTGGATTTTATTTTTGGCGCAATAAAAAACCTCTTCTTATTCGGTATTTTGGCTTCACTGTTTTCGGACTTGCTTTTATTATTGGCGTAAGCACACAAACCATCCATAACGCCTCGAATCGGCAAAATCATTTTTCCAAAACTCAAAACGTTTTCGAACAACGTCATACTTTTACGGTAGTACTCAACGAAAAATTAAAAAGTAATATTTTCAATCAACGGTATGTGGCTTCGGTTGATCAAATAGACAATACCAAATGCTCTGGGAAAATTCTGCTCAACATCAAAAAAGACAGCTTACATCATCCTTTTATCATTGGCAACCGACTCCAAATTCAAGGCGATTTACATCACAATAGCAGACCTAAAAACCCAAACCAATTTGATTATGGCAGCTACCTAAGAAACAAACAAATCTATGGTCAATTGTATGCGGATGCAACTGATATCAAAGTAAGTACTCTAGTTAAAAAGGACATTTGGTATTATGCCGCCCAAATTCGAAATACTATCATTGATAATTTAAGAAGAGACGGTTTCCACTCTACAGAACTTAATGTCGCAGTCGCTTTAATCTTAGGGCAACAACAAGACATTGATCCCGAAATTATACAAGACTACCAATATGCGGGTGCAGTTCACATTTTATCCGTTTCAGGCTTGCATATTGGGTTTATCTTATTATTTGTCACATTCCTGCTTAAACCTTTTCCTAACAATAGAAAAGGATCTTTATTAAAACTATTTGTTATTTTAAGTTCGCTATGGTTATTCGGGATTCTGGCAGGCCTATCGCCATCAGTAGTAAGGTCTGTAACAATGTTCTCGTTTGTTGCTATTGGACAACATTTAAGACGTAGCGTAAATATTTACCACACCTTATTAGTCTCAATTTTACTAATCCTATTAGTTCAACCTGCCTTTCTATTTGATGTAGGATTTCAACTGAGTTATTTAGCATTATTTTTTATTTTGTGGTTTCATCCCGTGTTATCCAAAATTTGGGAACCCAAAAACAAAATTTCAAAATACATTTGGGACATACTCAGCGTGTCTTTCGCGGCACAAATTGGAACACTGCCTTTGAGTTTGTATTACTTTCATCAGTTTCCAGGATTGTTTTTTATTACTAATTTGGTCATCATTCCCCTAACAGGCTTTATCATGGGATTAGGTGTTTTCGTGATGGTATTGGCGATTTTTAACCAATGCCCATTTTTCTTATCCAAAGCACTGGAATGGAGCTTGCTTGTAGTAGACAAAATCATCCATACCATTGCTTCATTTGAACAATTCATAATTAAAGACATTCCCTTTTCGCTACCGTTCCTTTTGAGTAGTTATGCCCTAGTTTTTAGTCTCATTCTTTGGTTTAAGAAACCGCAATTTCAACGTTTAGTTGCCATTTTGATATCGATTATTACTCTACAAATGGCATTTCTATGGAACGAATGGCAAGTAGCAACTCAACAAGAATGGGTGGTGTTTAACATCAAGAAAAACACTTTAATTGTCGAACGAAATGGGAAAGACGTTACGCTTTATGCAAACGACAGCCTTCAAAAAATTGGTTCAAAAAACAAAACATTCAATTCCTACCTTGTCGGTAATTTTAGTAATTTGGCTGCAGCCAAAGAATTAAAAAACACGTTTCATTTTAACAGCAAACGAATCCTTATTATAGATAGTACAGGTATATATCCAAAACTGCATCATCCAGAAATTATTGTTTTGACCCAGTCGCCTAAAATAAATTTAGATCGTCTCATTCATATAAGCCAACCTAAAGTTATTGTTGCCGATGCATCCAATTATAAATCCCTTCAAAAACATTGGAGTGTAACTTGTTTAAAAGCAAAAATCCCTTTTCACTCAACAAGTGAAAAGGGATTCTATATACTGCGTTAAATCAGTTATTTTTTCTTCAAAATACCATTAGCAACGCCTAACCAAGCCGACGGACCTCCAGCAACATAGCCAGTGTTTCCTAAAGATTGGAAATTAATTTTTCCTTTGGTTTCCGTAACGGTGGCAAAATGAACCGTAGGATAGCCTTGAATACCAAATATTTGCTGTAATTGTGCATTTTGTTGTTTGATTTCGTTGGTTTGAGCTTTTGCTCTTGGATAATCCAATTCAACTAAAACCACATTTTGTTTTGCCCAAGTGGCAAATTCAGGTGTTTTCAAGACTTCTTTTTGCAAACGAATACACCAACCACACCAGTCACTTCCGGTGAAAAACATCAACATGGGTTTTTTTGTTTTCTTAGAAACTTCAATGGCTTTATTTACATTATTTTCCCAATACAATTCTTGTGCTTGTAGAGAAATAGTTCCCAAAACAAATACTAAGGTGATAATTATTTTTTTCATTGTGTTGTATTATTTATAAAACCAAAATTAGTGATTTATTTCACTTCCTGCATTAATTTTTTTACCAAAGGTGTAATAACAATTAAAAAAACACCCGCAATAATAGAATATATGGCTAATTGATAATATCCTTCAGTGTACGATTGTAATTTAGACATCAATGTATTTCCTGTGTCTGAATTAGACATAGCAGCACCTAATTTACCTGCAGCCAATTGACCGAAAGCACTAGCCAAAAACCACAACCCCATCATCATTCCAAAAAGACGTTTTGGAGAAAGTTTAGTAATAATTGACATTCCAATAGGGCCTAAACACAGCTCACCAATTGTAGTAACTAAATAGGCAAAGGTGAACACATTTAAAGAAGTTATTCCTTTTATGCTAGCAAAAAATCGCGTGAGATAAAAAATATAAAAAGAGGCTCCAAGAAATAAAAATCCGATTCCGAACTTTATAATCGTATTGGGTTCTATTTTTTTATTCCCTAACCACAACCATAATAATCCAATAAGCGGACTCAATACAATTACAAAAAAAGTATTAGAGCTGTTATTGACAACATTTGGGTCAATATGAAAAAACAGCAAGCTATCATCTAGATTGTCTTTTGCAAAAAGGGACAACGAGCCACCACTTTGCTCATAAATTGCATTAAATAAAAAGTAAAAAAAGATAAACAAGAAAGCCGCAATTAACTTTTTCTGCAAGGCAATATTCTTCAAATTGACAGTTTCTATTATGAAATATAAAATTGCCAATACACCTATTGTATACATAAAGTAATCCGTATAATCGGTGTTTTTTACCATTAAAAATATCAATGGAATACTCAACAATGACCCAATATACACTGCAATCTCTCTGACTTTTCTTTTATTGGAATCTAAATTTAATAAAGGAGAATTACCTATTGGTCCTAAATGTTTCTTGGTCAACAAAAATGTGATCAGCCCTAAAAACATTACAATAGCTGCCGATAAAAAACACCATTGCCAAGAATAATATTTTCCTAAATAAATGCACAATGCACCGCCTAGAAGTCCCCCTACATTGATTCCAGCATAGAACATTCCATACCCAGCATCCCGTCTATGATCATTTTCATGATACAACTCACCCACCATTGAAGAAATATTCGGTTTAAAAAAACCTGTTCCAATAATAGAAAATGCTATCCCATAATAAAACATTGTTGACGGTGAAAAAGCAATCAAAAGATTACCCAAAATCATAACTGTTCCACCAAATAATAGGGATTTTTTGAAACCTAAAATTTTGTCGGCAAAAATACCTCCGATAAAAGTGAATGCATAGACAAATGCTTGGATAGCTCCGTATTGTAAATTAGCTGCCTCGTCTTTCAATAATAATTGATCGACCATGAAATACGTCAATACACCTCGCATTCCATAAAAACAGAAGCGCTCCCACATTTCTACTAAAAACAAATACCACAATTGCTTGGGGTATTTGCCTTCAAAGTTTTGAATTTGTTCTATGCTTAGATTATCGGATACCATGCATCATTTTTTTCAAAAATGGAGTCAAGGCAAATAATATTACAGAAGCAATTCCTGTTAATACCACAAATACCATAAAGAATTCGAACAGATTGTGAATTTCAAAACCAGCAAAAATTGGATTATGATCACTAATTTGATTATCAGCCAACAATTTTAATTGCTCAGCTGTTGGCGTGATTTTTTTATCCAATATTGGTTGTAAATCAATCCCTAATGCTTTTGCTTTATCAAATTTGTCACCTGTAGCAGGCAAGATAGATCCTAAAGTTCCACCCAATGCATATCCTGAAGCATTCGATAAAAAGAAAACACCATATAATAAAGACGCGAAACGTTTTGGAGATAATTTCCCTACTAATGATAAACCAATTGGCGACAAGCACAACTCGGCACAAGTATTCAAGAAATACAATAAAATCAACCATTTCACTGCTAATAAACCAGAAGTTCCTAACCCTTTCACTTGATTAGCAATCATAAAGAAACTAACTGTAATTAAAAACAAACCTAAAGCTAATTTGAAAGGCGAAATTGGTTCTTTTTCTTTAGCTCTTAATCTATCCCATAACATACTGAATGGTACGGCTAAAATAACAACAAAAAGTCCGTTGAAAATTTGAACCATTGAAGCTGGCATTTGCCAACCAAACATAAACGTTCTGTCGGTTTGATTATCAGCAATAAAGGTTAGCGAAGATCCCGCTTGTTCAAAAGCCGCCCAAAAGAAAATGATAAAGAATGATACGATATAGATTACCAAAATTCGGTCTCTTTCTATTTTGGTTAGCGAACTATCAGACAAAATCAATCCTGCCAAAGTAATTCCACTAGCGTAAATGATAGGGTAAATAATCGTTTTTACCACATTATCTCCATCCACAGAGAAATGAAATAACAAAAATAAGCCCACAAAACTAGCAACTGCTAGTGCTAAAGCAGTTGGAGTAAAAACAGCTTTTTGCGCTTCACCTTCTTCATAATCTGAAGATTCGTTTTTAGACGGCAAACCTCCTAATGGTTTCCCCTCTGGAGTAACTACATATTTGTTTTTCAAAAAGTAGAATAAAATAGTTCCTAAAAGCATCGCGATAGACGCCGCAAGGAATCCCCATTTGAAGGCATGAATATCTCTAATCCCACCTGCGTCTTTTACATCTCCTAACAATGGACAAATTGATTGACCTAAGAAAGCGCCAATATTAATTCCCATATAGAAAATGGTAAAAGCAGTATCCAATTTATTTTTTTCTTGTTTTGGATACAAACTTCCAACCATAGAAGAAATATTTGGTTTAAAAAATCCATTACCAAAAATAATGGCTCCCAAACCACCATACATAATTGTAGTAGCTAAAGATAAATTTTCACCAAAAACACTCGCACTGGTAAATAACAATAGCTGACCAAGAGCCATAATCAATCCGCCCAACATAATACAGTTTCTATTCCCTAAGAAACGATCAGCAATAAAACCTCCTAACATAGGAGTTAAGTAACAAAGTCCTAAAAAACCTCCATAAATTAAGGATGCGTCTTCTTCTTTCATTACTAACGAATTCACAAGGAATAGCACTAATAAAGTTCGCATTCCGTAGAAGTTGAATCGTTCCCACATTTCTGTTCCAAACAATACCCAAAGTCCTTTTGGATGTGCTGTTTTCGATTGAGTTTCTGTCATAAATTTATTTTTTGGTTGTAATTATTGGTTCGTTATTATAAATTTTCTTTAATGAAATTAGTCATTTTGTTAAACAACTGAATTCTGGTTTTTCCACCATAAATTCCGTGATTTTTGTCAGGATAGATTTGAGAATCAAATTGTTTGTTGGCTTGAATTAAAGCCTCCATCATCTGCATTGAATTTTGAACATGAACGTTGTCATCTCCCGAACCGTGAATCAATAAATATTTTCCTTTTAATTTATTCACGTGGTTGATAGGTGAATTTTCGTCATATCCACTTGCATTTTCTTGAGGTGTTTGCATATAACGTTCCGTATAAATACTATCATAAAAACGCCAGTTGGTTACTGGAGCCACTGCAATGGCCATTTTAAATACATCAGCACCTTTCAAAAGACAATTAGACGCCATGAATCCGCCATAACTCCAACCCCAAATTCCGATTCGGCTTTTATCTACAAAAGGATAATTTCCAATGACTTTAGCCGCATCTATTTGATCTTCGACTTCGTATTTACCTAATTCTTTTTGAGTTACTTTTTTGAAGGCCGCACCTTTGAAACCTGTTCCACGTCCGTCCACACAGGCCACAATATAACCTTGCTGTGCTAACATTTGAAACCAATAATCATCATTTGAATTCCAATCATTATTTACTTGTTGCGATCCTGGACCAGAATATTGGTACATAAAAACGGGATACTTTTTAGTTGGGTCAAAATCTTTTGGTTTCAATATCCAAGCATTCAACTCGTTCCCTTTTGCTGTTTTTAAAACAAAGAAATCTTTAGATGGTAAATTGTAGCCTTTTAATTTCGTTGCCAAAGCTTCGTTGTTTTCAATCACTTGAACTTGAACTCCTTTTTTAGCTTCGTTCAAAGTATAGGTAGTAGGTTGAGTCGCGCTTGAAAACGTATTGATAAAATACTGGAAATTCGGACTGAAAGTCGCCGAATTAGTTCCAGTGGATTTGGATAAACGTACTTTGTTTTTCCCATTCAAGTTGATGCTATACACATCTCTATTAATAGACCCGTTCTCAACAGATTGGTAGAAAACTGTATTATTTTTTTCGTCAAAACCATAATAATTGGTCACTTCCCAATTGCCTTTGGTTACTTGATTTTTTAATTTTCCGGTTTTATCATACAAGTAAATATGGTTGAAACCATCTTTTTCGCTTGTCCAAATAAAGCTATTGTCTTTCAAAAACGTCAAGTTATCAGTTACATCTACATACGCTTTATCTTTTTCATTTAAAACAACTTTTGCCGCTCCTGAATTCCCATCAATGAACAACAAATCCAAATTATCTTGATGACGATTCAAGACTTGAGCTGAAAGCACATTTGCATCGTTTGTCCATTGCATTCTTGCAATATAAAAATCAGAGTACTGAGATAAATTTACTTTTTGAGTTCCTTTTGAAGCTACATCATAAATGTGCAAAGAC
Organism: Flavobacterium sp.; assembly: GCA_017988155.1. Lineage (GTDB taxonomy): Bacteria > Bacteroidota > Bacteroidia > Flavobacteriales > Flavobacteriaceae > Flavobacterium. The sequence goes on from JAGNSF010000003.1 coordinate 30,487, forward strand.
ACTTCTGAGTTTTTCTCTCCTGCTTTGGGATATTTGAAGGTTTCTACTGTTGGGTACAAATCCTTTTTGAAAATCGACATAGAAAATTCCGGAACTTGACTTTCGTCAAAACGAATGTAAGCTACTTTTTTGCTGTCTTTGCTCCAATCAAAGGCACGAACAAAAGCAAACTCTTCTTCGTATACCCAATCCGTGATTCCATTAATGATACTATTCTTTTTACCATCATTAGTGATTGCGACTGTTTCTTTGCTTGCTATATCGTATACATACAAATTATTTTCTCTCGCAAAAGCTATCTTTTTACCATCTGGCGAAAAAGTAGGCTCTTGCACTTGGAATTCAAACAATTTAGATACCTTTTTAGAATTGGTATCATACAAATAATAATCGGCTGTAAAAGAATGACGGAAAATTTGATTTGTATTATTGGCTATCAAAACTAATTTTTCATCTGAAGAAAATGTATAACTATCAATTCCATCAGCGAGAACGGCATGCGACTTAGTGTCAATTAGTGAAGCTACTTTTTTTAAGTTAGCAAAGTCAAATAAATCAATTTGCATACTTCGTGAAGCAGCATCATAATTCAAAACCGTATATTGATTAGTGTTTTTCATGGACTGTAATTCGTCCATTCCTTTGGCTCTAAAAGCCCCAGAATAAATTTCTTCAACAGTGATTTTTTGTTGTCCAAAAACGGTAAGTGTGAACACAAAAAACAGAATACAAGATAAATTTGATTTCATAAAAAAATTGGTTTTTAATAGACCCCAATTTTAGTGAAAATTTTACAATTATTTCACATTTGAGCTGTTAAATGTTAGAGCATGTCTATCTGCCTTTTATTATTGAAGAAAAAGTGACTCGAATGAAAAGATGGAAAAGTGTATCTTTGTAATAAAATTATTTTAATCATTTTGAAAATGAACGAAGCCGTAAGCGGATTTTCTAAATTATCCAAAGAAGAAAAAATTGCATGGATTGCCAAAACCTATTTTTCAACGCCTGAAAATGCCATTCAATTATTGAAAAACTATTGGAATTCAGACGAAAAAATCCAAAAACTACACGACGAATTCATCGAAAATACGATTTCAAATTTTTATATCCCTTTGGGCGTTGCGCCTAATTTCCTGATCAACGGAAAGTACAAAACCATTCCAATGGCTATTGAAGAAAGTTCGGTAGTGGCAGCGGCTTCTAAAGCAGCTAAATTCTGGTCTACTCGTGGCGGATTTACAGCTACAGTAATTGACACCGAAAAAATTGGGCAAGTCCATTTCTTTTTCAAAGGAGATACAGAAAAATTACATACTTTCTTTTCCAAAATCAAAGCCGATTTCTTTACTGAAACCGAAAGCATTACTAAAAACATGCAAGCTCGTGGCGGCGGAATCTTGGATATTATTTTAAAAGACAAAACCGATTTAATTCCGAATTACTATCAACTTCACGTGAGTTTTGAGACTAAGGATAGTATGGGAGCCAATTTCATCAACTCGTGTTTGGAACAATTTGCCAAAACCTTAAAAGAAAAAGCAAGCCAATACGAATTGTTCTCTGAAACAGAAAAAGACATTCAAGTTGTCATGAGCATTTTATCGAATTATGTTCCCAATTGTATAGTACGTGCCGAAGTTTCGTGTCCTATTGCCGACTTAGAAGAAAAACACATACCGAATCCGCAGGAGTTTGCCGAAAAATTTGTGCAGGCTGTTCGCATTGCCGAAGTAGAACCTTTCCGTGCTGTTACCCACAATAAAGGGATTATGAATGGCGTTGATGCAGTGGTATTGGCAACTGGAAATGATTTTAGAGCAGTCGAAGCTGGGATTCACGCGTATGCCTCTCGTAACGGACAATATTCAAGTTTATCGCATGCTAAAATAGAAAATGGTATTTTTAGTTTTTGGTTGGAAATCCCATTGGCTTTAGGAAC
>JAGNSF010000070.1 GCA_017988155.1 Flavobacterium sp.
GATATATTATATAAAAATAGAGGTTGAGGGTGTGTTTTTACTACAAAACAATCGATTTCGTTATGTATTTTTATAAAATAAAAAAAAATCAAAAAAAAATTCAATTGCTCCAACTAAAATTAACACTAATTAAATTAAAAAAAGTTTTTTTATTTAAACTAAAAATATAAATTTGCTCCACTACAAGTTTATTTAAACACTAAAAAATTAAATTATTTAAAACTATTAAAATTTAAAAAAATGGCAAACGTTAAAAAAGAAAATGGACCAAAAGGTGGAGGAGCAATTTCAGGAATTATCATCGCAGCATGTATTTTTGTTGGATGGATTATTTGGAATTTTATCATGGGTAATGGAGCTAACTTCGAAGGAGGAGTAAATACAGGTCACCCACTACCAGGAAACTATTTAGCAATGGTATACAAAGGAGGTCCTATCGTTCCAATTTTGTTAGGATGTTTATTGATGGTAATTGTTTTCTCTTTTGAGCGTTTTGCAGTTATTTCTAAAGCAGCTGGAAAAGGAAATTTAGATGTTTTCATGAAAACTGTTCAAGCAAGTATTACTAAAGGAGATATTGATGCTGCTATTGCTTCATGTGACAAACAACAAGGTTCTGTTGCAAATGCAATTAAATCTGCATTATTGAAATACCAAGATGTTAAAGCTGAAGGATTAGATAGCGAAGCTGCTGCTGAAACTATTCACAAAGAAATCGAAGAAGCTACATCATTAGAAATGCCAATGTTAGAGAAACACATGACTATCATCTCTACTTTAGTATCTTTAGGTACATTAGCTGGTTTGTTAGGAACTGTAACAGGTATGATTAAAGCGTTTGGTGCGTTGGCTTCTGCTGGTACTCCAGATCAAGCTGCTCTTGCAAACGGTATCTCTGAGGCGTTAATTAACACTGCAACAGGTATCTCTACTTCTGCTTTGGCAATTGTTACTTATAATTTGTTTACTTCTAAAATTGATACTTTGACTTATTCTATTGATGAGGCTGGTAATACAATTGTAAATACTTACAGACACTTCAGAAGTTCAAAAAAATAATTAATAATTAATTAAAGTAAGTTTCCTTTAGTTTAGGTGCTTATTTAAATTATAAAATATAAAGTAATGGCTGTAAAAATGTCCAAAAAAGCTGCGTCTATTGATATGACCGCTATGTGTGATGTTGCCTTTCTATTGTTAACATTCTTTATTTTGACTGCTACAGCCAAAATTCCAGAACCATTACCAGTAGATACACCAGCATCAACAGTTCAAACCAAATTGCCAGACACTGATTTAGCTACTATTACCGTAGGAAAAGGAAAAGTTTTCTTTGACTTAAAAGGGAGAGAAGTTAGAAAAAGAACTTTAGAGTTAATGGGTCAAAAGTATGAAGTTGCTTTTACTGAAGAAGAATCTGCAAAATTTGCATTAATGGAAGGTATTGGGGTGCCAATTACAAGTCTTAAGCAACTAATTGCAATGAAAAGTTCTGACAGAAGTAAAGCGGATCTACAACCTGGAATTCCTAAAGATTCTTTAGACAATCAGTTGTCTCAATGGATTCAAAATGCAAGAATTGCAAATATTGAACTTCAAGATAAAGAATTGCAAATTGCAATCAAAGGAGATGCTAGAGAAGAATACCCTGCTATTAAAAAAGTAATGGACATTCTTCAAGACCAAAAAATCAATAGCTTTAATTTAGTTACTGGTTTAAGAGCAAAAGATAAATAATATAAAAAGATACTAAAATGGCTGAATTAAATACCGGCGACGGTGGTGGTAAAAAAGGCGATAAAAAAGTAAGAAGTAAAAAGTCTGGCTCTAAGGTTGATTTAACAGCCATGGTAGATTTGGCATTCTTATTGATTACATTCTTTATGCTTACTACGACCTTGTCTAAACCCCAATCGATGAGTTTGGGATTGCCAGATAAAGAAGATAAACCAGATCCAAAGAATCAAGTTAAAGTGGATGAGAATCGTACAATGACAATTCTTTTGGGTGATAACGACAAATTAGTTCGTTATGTGGGTCTTCTTGCAACTCCAGTTAAAGGTGGTGCCCCAAAAGATTTTTCTTATGGGAAAGGCGGGATCCGCGAAGAGTTATTAGCTCGTAAAAAGCTGGTACTTGAGTACACTGGAAATAAGGATAAAGGAATGATTGTAATTATCAAACCAAGTAAGAAATCGAATTATCGTAACTTGGTTGATATATTAGATGAAATGGCAATTGTTGATGTACCAACCTACGCAATTGTTAATGATTATACTCCTGAAGAAAAGAAATTGTTAGAAAGTAAATAAGATTAGTATTTACTCAATAACCTAATAATTAAGAATTATGAAATTAGATATATTCACAAATCAATGGCTTGATATTGTTTTCGAAGGGAAAAATAAAGCATATGGTGCTTATGAACTTAGAAAATCAAATACAAAAACCACAGTTAGAGCGTTAATTATTGGTGCAGTTTTATTTTCTGTACTTGTAGCCGCGCCTCTTATTATGAGTTTGTTGCCAGATTCTTCAGGTGATGATGATAGTTTAGATACTAAAATCGTAACCATGAAGTTACCACCAAAAAAGGAAGAGCCTAAAAAAGATCTTCCACCACCTCCACCACCTCCACCAAAAGTGGATCAAGTGAAATTTGTTAAGCCAGTTGTGGCCAAAGCAGAAGAGGTGACAGAGGAGCCACCAAAAATTACTGAAATTAAAGACAAAAAATTAGGTAATGAAACTATCAAAGGAGATCCAGACGCTGAATTAACAGTGGAACCTGTAGGTAATGGACCAGCGGCTGTAGTAGAAGAAGATAATAGCATTTATAATACTGCTGGTATCGAAGTAAAACCTGATTTTCCAGGTGGAATGGAAAAATTCTACAAATTTGTAGGTAACAACTATCAAACTCCAGAAGAGGATGGTCTTAAAGGGAAAGTTTATGTAACTTTCGTAGTAGAAAAAGATGGGTCATTAACAGATATTAAAGTATTACGAGATATTGGTTATGGAACTGGAAAAGAAGCTATACGTGTATTAAACAAATGTCCAAGATGGACTCCTGGAGAACAAAATGGTAAAAAAGTGAGAGTACTTTACTCTCTTCCTATTACTATTCAATCTGCAGAGTAATGATACAAAACTTTGTTAATAGTTTTCAGAAGAAATCGCTCAAAGAGCGATTTCTTCTCGTTATGGGGATTTTGTTTTTGATGTCATACCTTACTTTAGGTATTTTATTTATTTTCATGAAACCATTTCCATTTCAAATGCAATACAATTATCGACTTGCTTTCGGTGTTCTTTTAATTGTATACTCAATAATACGTTTTACAAGAATTATTAATGATAGTAAAGATTAAATTATGAATTCTAGGTTAAAATTAAGTGCTGCTATTTTTAGTTTATTTTTAGTTATTTCTTGTAAGAATTCAACTGATTCTAATCAAGAAACGATTCTAAAAGGGAATGCTACTTTGCTAGTTGATGCTACCTTGATGCCAGTTATGGAAGATCAAGTTCAAATTTTTGAAAGCAGATATGAAGCTACAATAAAAATGAATGTACAGTCAGAGGCTGAAGTGATACAGTCTTTGGTTAAAGATACTTCTAGTATAGCAGTGCTTTCAAGAAAATTGAATGCTGATGAAATGAAAATTTTTGCTAGCAGAAAAATTATTCCAAAAACCACACCCTTTGCTTTAGATGCTGTGGCACTAATTACTAATAGAAATTCAAGCGATACTCTTGTTGCTATTAAGGACGTAGTTAATTTTATGAAAGGAGATTTTTCCTCAAAAATTAAAGGTTTGGTATTCGACAATCCTAACTCTAGTACAGTTAGGTATATGAATAAATTAGCAGGTCTAACTTCAATTCCTCAAAAAGGAGTCTTTTCTTTTGGAACTAACAATGAAGTTATTAAATTTGTATCTCAAAATGAAGGGATGATTGGTGTAGTTGGATTAAATTGGTTAACACAACCTAGACCAGAAATGCAACAATATGTAGATAAAGTTGCGGCTTTAAGTGTTAAAGGCTATAATCAAAATGATTTTTATGCACCCGATCAAAATAATATTGCAGAGGGTAAATATATTTTGGCACGCGAATTGTATATTGTTAATTGCCAAGGTTTTTCTGGGTTAGGAATGGGATTTGCTTCTTTTGTAGCGGGTGATATTGGTCAACGTATCATATTAAAATCAGGTTTGTTGCCGTATAAAGTACCACCTCGTAAACTAAGTATCAGAAAACAAATCAGCAACGATAAAAAATAAATTAATTAAAACTAAAGATGAATACATTTAAAATTTTCGGACTAATTCTTTTGGCTTCTGTTTCAGTTGCAAATGCTCAAGATATTAATCAAGCAAAAAAGGCAATTGATGCTGAAAAATATGAGGAAGCAAAAACTATCCTAAAATCAATTTTGCAAGCAAAGCCTTCAAACGGGATGGCTTCTTTCTTTTTGGGGAATGTATACTTAAATCAAAGTGTAAAAGATTCAGCTACATTGTCTTTTGAAAAAGGATTAAGTGCTTCAGAGGCTGCACGTTTCAATCATATTGGTTTAGGTCAAATGGATTTGGATCGAAATGACACGATTGCCGCTAATGCAAAGTTTATTTTGGCAACAAAAGACATGCGTAAAAAAGACTTTGAAGAGTATGTTTATGTTGCAAGAGCATATATGAATGCTGAAAAGCCAAATTATAAAGCAGCTCTTGCTGTTTTAAAAAGAGCCTTAGTTAACAGCCCTATGGATGCGCAAGTGCAGTTGGCTTTAGGAGATGCATATTATGGCTTAAGTAATCAAAATGATGCTTACAAAGCATATAGAGACGCGTTTCAGGCTGACAATACTTTGCTAAGAGCAAAAATGCAATTAGGAGTTTTATTAAAAGGTGCAAAGTCATACGATGAGGCATCTAAAGCGTATAATGAAGTAATTGCCATTAATCCAAATTATGGTCCAGTTTACAGAGAATTGGCGGAGACCTACTATAAAATTGCAAGAAATAAACCGTCTAAAGCGGCTGAAAATTTTAAAATAGCAATTGATTATTACCAAAAGTACATGGACTTGACGGATTATTCTATTCATTCAAGAATGCGTCGTGCTGACTTCTTAATTTTAGCAAAAGAATATAAAGCGTTAGAAGAAGAAGCGAATAAAATGATTGAATTAGACAAAGTTAATCCAAGAATTTTCCGTTATTTAGGCTATGCAGCTTTTGAGAATGGTAATGTAGATAAAGCAATCCAATCTCTAGAAACGTTTACGTCTAATGCAACTAATAAAATTATCGCAAAAGACTTTCAAGTGTTAGGTTTTGCTAAAATAAAAAAAGGAACTAGTGCTGATGGACTTTCAATTGACCCAGTAGCTTTCGAAGCTGGGTTAATTTCGATTAAAAAGTCATTAGAAATGGATCTATTAGCAGTTGAAGATATAAATGAATTTGCGCATAAATTATATTCACAAAAAATATTTAAAGAAGCAGCTGCTATTTTTGAATTTGGGAATACTTATGATGATTATACGTATTTAGGTCTCTCTTTATATAGTGCAAATAACAAGAAAGGAATTGTAATAGATAAATTAAGTTTGATAAAAGCTGATGCCTCATTAGACAAAGCTTTAGTTATTTCACCTTCAACTTTTGATCTTTATTTTTATAAAGCAAGAATCAATGGTTTAATTGAAAATGATGAGAATACTATCAAAAATTATGAATTCTATGTAACTTCAGTTACTTCAAAAGGACCCGAAGAAGTTGCTAAACCAGCTGTAATTAAAAAAATCGCTGAAAGTTACAACACTATTGGAGCAATTTATGCTAATGCTGACAAAGTAAAAGCTATTGAGTATTTCAATAAAACATTAGCTATTGATGCAGCTAATGCTTATGCTATAGAATCTATTAAACAATTATCGCAACCTCAGAAAGTTGCTATAAAAGGAAAAATTTCAAGTAAGAAAAAATAATTTTATTCTTATAAGTTTGTTTGCAAAGATTAAAAAAACCGACAATAGATTGTCGGTTTTTTTTATGTCTATTTTACCCAAACGAAGATAGGATAAGAATTTTCTAATTGACTATCTTTGCTTCTTCAAATGAAGTAGATGTTATCAAAAGAAATACAATTAGAAGTTAATAAAGGAGCCATGTTACCTTTGATGGAAGAATTTTATACAATTCAAGGTGAAGGCTCACATACTGGAACTGCGGCTTATTTTATACGAATAGGAGGTTGCGATGTAGGTTGTCATTGGTGCGATGTTAAAGAAAGTTGGAATGCTGAATTGCACCCACCAACCGATGTGGACTTAATTGTGGCTAATGCAACAAAGTACGCTGATACTGTAGTAGTAACAGGTGGCGAACCGCTTACTTGGGACATGACTTTACTAACTCAAAAATTAAAAGAAAACAAGGTAAAAGTACATATTGAAACTTCAGGGGCGTATCCGCTTTCGGGAACTTGGGATTGGATTTGTCTTTCGCCAAAAAAATATAAATTACCTACGCAAACGGTGTATGACCATGCCGATGAGTTGAAGGTGATTATTTACAACAAACACGATTTTATTTTTGCAGAAGAGCAAGCCGAAAAAGTAAATAAAAATGCCATTTTGTTTCTACAGCCAGAATGGAGTAAGAGAGATGAAATGACACCTTTGATTGTTGATTATGTGATGAACAATCCTAAATGGAGAGTATCCTTACAAACGCATAAATATTTGAATATTCCGTAAATAAAAAAACTCCGAACAACTGTTTGGAGTTTTTTTATTGCCAACCTTTTCGTTTTTTCAATTCGGTTATATGTGCCAAATGATGTAATCCATGCCAAGCATAGGTGCCGATAATTTCTTTGATTTGGAATGATGCGTTGTGTTCGGGATGAATAAATGATTTGTTTAAATCCGATGCAGATAAACCATTCATTAAATAAGACAAACGGAAATGCAATCCTTCTAATAAAGTTAGACTCGGTTCAATAGGCATTTTTGTATTATCTTCCATTTTGCCCCAACGATCTTCATAGTAGAATTTAATAGTCGGAGAGTCTTCGGTTAAGGCCCATTTAATTCGGATAAAACAATTCATATGACTATCAGCACAATGATGAATCACTTGTCGAATAGTCCATCCGCCCTCTCTATAAGGGGTGTCTAATTGTTCATCACTCAATTGTGAAACTTCTCTTTTTAGCAATACTGGGAATTCGGCTATTTCTTGAATTCGCTTATATAAATATTCTTTTGTATAAACTTCTGGAGCTGTAAATTTTCCGATTGGATAACATAATTTATTTCCCATTTTTAGTAAAGTTATAAAATTGTAAGTTGTGCTAAATAATCAAAATGGTCACCTTCCAAAACGAGTTGGCATTGTAGACCATTGGCTAAAGCAGCATTCTGAAGCGAGTTGTAATCCATGTAAAGCCATAGAAAATCAACTTCTTTTTCCTTTTTATATTGAAGGCTAAAAGTCAATTCTCCGTAATAATTATCACTTGGAATCCATTTTCCTCCATCTTCATCTTCATCAAACATATAGATTATGTCTGAGGAATCAATTAAAATTTGCCCGTTTGGATTCAGTAAGCTTTTTAGCTTTTGCAGATAAGTTGTTGATTTTTCCAAAGTTTCAAAAATACCTGTGCCGTTCATTAATAAGAGAATCGTGTCGTATTTTTCGTTTTCTAAATCTAACACATCGATAGCTCGTATATTTTTCAATCCACGAAGTAAGCAAGCTTGAATAGCATTTTTTGAAATATCAATAGAATGGACATCAATATTCCGTTCGTTTTGCAAATACAAACTATGACTACCTGCGCCACAACCTATATCTAAAGTTTTTCCATTGGCTAACTGTAAAGCTTTTTGTTCAATAGCGGGCATTTCGTCAAAACTTCGAAATAAATAGGCCACTTCCATTTCATCTTCCTCCGAAATAGAAGTTGAGGTAATGATATTTTCAGGTGAAGAATTGGTTTGATAATCGAGTATGGCTTTTCCGAAAAGGTCTTTCATAATGTCATTGCGAGGAACGAAGCAATCTTTCCTCTTTTTATAGTTTATAGTTTCAAGTTGTTTAACTTTGCATTAGAAATACAATATGATGTTAAAGCCAAATTTAGATGAACTCGGGAAACTTGCCAAAGATAAGCATATCGAAAACAAAAAGTATTTTGATAAGCT
>JAGNSF010000004.1 GCA_017988155.1 Flavobacterium sp.
GTACTTGACAATAATCAAAGAGCTGAAATTGAAGCGGTATCCGATTTAATTAAAGCAGAAGTTAACGTAAAAGAAATCGTACTTTTAGATGATGCTTCGGGGATTTTAGTCAAACAAATTAAACCTAATTTCAAGACATTAGGGCCTCGTTTTGGAAAAGACATGGGCTTGATTTCTAAGGAAATACAAGGGTTTACGCCAGGCCAGATCAATGAATTGGAACGCGAAGGAAGTTTAGCTATTGTTATTGCAGGGAATACTGTATCTTTAACATTAGAAGATGTAGAAATTACATCACAAGATATTGAGGGATGGCTAGTAGCCAATTCTAACGGAATTACGGTAGCATTAGATATTACGATTTCTGCAGAATTGAAACAAGAAGGAATTGCAAGAGAATTGGTCAACCGAATCCAAAATATCCGTAAAGATTCAGGATTTGAAGTGACAGATAAAATTAAAGTAACGGTACAACATAATGCTGAATTACAAGCGGCAGTAGCGGCTAACGAAGAGTACATCAAGTCAGAAACATTAACTGAAAGTTTGGTTTTTGAAAATGAAGTTGCTAACGGATTAGAAATAGAATTTGACGATATAAAAACAAGAATAATAATCACTAAATAATGGAGTCATGGTAGATGAAATTGCAAGATACTCAGAAGCTGATTTAGCAGAATTCAAAGTATTAATCCAAAAGAAAATACAAAAAGCCCAAGAAGATTTAGACTTGATCAAAAGTGCTTATATGAATGATTTGAATAACGGAACAGACGATACGTCTCCAACATTCAAAGCGTTTGAAGAAGGTAGTGAAACCATGTCTAAGGAAGCCAATTCACAATTAGCGATTCGACAAGAAAAATTCATACGTGATTTGAAAAATGCACTTTTCCGTGTTGAAAATAAAACCTACGGAGTGTGTAAAGTAACAGGAAAATTAATTAGTAAAGAACGTTTACTAATTGTACCTCATGCAACTATGAGTATCGAAGCTAAAAATATGCAACGATAGAGTATAGCTTTACTTGCTGACTTATTCCAAATTCCAAAATTGCTCTTTAGAAATTTTGGAATTTGGAATTTTTATTTTTGGAAATTCTTTACTTTTGCCCCATGAAAAATAATTCAATGTCTTTACGAAACGCCTATTTCCTAGTTATTTTTATACTACTTATAGACCAACTATCTAAAATTTACATTAAAACCAACTTTATTTTAGGGGAAGAAGTGGAAGTGTTCTCTTGGTTTAAAATTTATTTTATAGAAAACGAAGGAATGGCATGGGGAACCAAAATTCCAGGAGAATATGGCAAATTATTCTTGACTGTATTTCGTTTGTTTGCAGTTGCGGGAATAGGGTATTGGTTGTGGGATTCAGTAAAGAAAAAACAAAGCTCAAATTATTTGATTGTCGCCATTGCTTTGATAATGGCGGGTGCTTTTGGTAATATCTTAGATTCGGTTTTTTACGGGGTAACCTTTGATGATAGCCAACAAAATGTAGCTACTTTATTTTCAAATCAACCTTATGGTACATGGTTTCATGGTAAAGTTGTGGATATGTTCTATTTTCCAATTTGGCAAGGAAATTTACCTAGTTGGTTACCAATGTGGGGTGGTAAAGAATTTACCTTTTTCAATGCCATTTTTAATATTGCCGATGTAGCAATTTCTACAGGAGTTGGAATTTTATTGTTCTTCAATAAAAAAGCGTTTCACAAGTACGAGTAGTATTTGAAAACGATAAAAAAGGCTTCGTTTTGTTAGAAACGAAGCCTTTTTTTGTTTTATACGTTGTAAAACGCTTTTACTTTAGCGACCATTTGATTGATTGTCATTTTATCTGAAGTGACGACAGCTTTTAATTTTTCGGGCGCAATTAAATGTTCCTCTAGAATTCTTTTTTTCAATATAGTTTTGGCACCAGACGGTCCAAATACGTACAATTCATCTGATTTTTTCACGTAGTCAATTACAGCATCCATATAATGATTGGTTTGTTCGTGGATGCGATTCTCAAATTGTGTTTCGCTAGTACCGTGATGATTTCCTGTGAAAGTACCTTTATTGCCTTCGTGGAGGTGGTGTGTTTTATTTTCTATATCCGAATCGATTTCGGTGATACTTTCTTTATTGCCGTCTAAGCAAATGATGATGGCTTTTGAGCTATCGATCCAAATTCCAGTCTGTCTTTTCATGATTCCGTCTATTAAGTTAAATTACTGTTTTACTTAAAGTTACAGAATAATAGAATGCTACCGATTTAATATCGATCTAATTACCAGTTTTAGGGATAAAAGAGTTGTATTGTTTAATTACCCAAATAATTCGCCAGCCACGTCTTCAATTTTGGCGACTAAACGGATTTTAATCCCTGTATTTTTCAAGGCGATTTTGTTGTATTTGGACACAAAAATCGTTGAAAAACCTAATTTTTCGGCTTCCTGAATCCGTTGGTCTACACGATTTACAGGTCTAATTTCGCCTGAAAGGCCGACCTCGCCTGCAAAACAAAAATCTTTATTCACAGGAATGTCCTCATTGGAAGATAAAATAGCGGCAACCACTGCTAAGTCAATAGCTGGATCGTCCACGGAAATGCCTCCGGTGATATTTAAGAAAACGTCTTTGGCACCTAAACGGAAACCAGCACGTTTTTCTAAAACCGCCAAAATCATATTCAGTCTTTTGGCATTGTATCCCGTCGTACTTCGTTGCGGCGTTCCATATACTGCCGTGCTTACCAAAGCTTGTATTTCGAGCATTAAAGGGCGCATACCTTCTAAAGTAGTAGCAATAGCAGTTCCTGACAACTCTTCGTCTTTGTGTGAAATCAAAATTTCAGAAGGATTGGATACTTCGCGTAAGCCGCTGCCTAACATTTCGTATATTCCGATTTCTGCAGTAGAGCCAAAACGATTTTTGAGCGAACGTAAAATACGGTACACATGATTTCGGTCGCCTTCAAATTGTAAAACCGTATCGACCATGTGTTCCAAAATTTTCGGTCCTGCAATGGTTCCGTCTTTGGTAATATGACCAATTAAAATTACAGGAATGTTGGTTTCTTTGGCAAATTTAATTAGTTCAGCCGTTGTTTCTCTAATTTGAGAAATACTACCTGGGGTAGATTCAATATAATCGGTGTGCAGCGTTTGAATCGAATCAATAATGACGATTTCAGGTTGGATGGCTTCAATTTGTTTGAAGATATTTTGTGTTTTGGTTTCGGTCAGAATATAGCAATTATCGCCGTTTGGCGTGATGCGTTCCGCACGCATTTTAATTTGTTTCTGACTTTCTTCTCCCGAAACATAAAGCGTTTTATAAGGTAAACTTAGAGAAATTTGTAGTAAAAGCGTACTTTTCCCAATACCAGGTTCCCCTCCCAAAAGAATTAAAGACCCTGGAACAATTCCGCCTCCTAAAACGCGATTCAATTCGTTGTCTGAAGTGTCTAATCGAATCTCTTGAGTAGAATCGATTTCATTTATTCGTAAGGGTTTTGGCGCTTTTCCAGCGACTGTCGATTCGCTTTTCCAAGCCACTTTTTCTTGTTTTTGAACGATTTCTTCGGCAATAGTATTCCATTCTTTGCAAGCATTGCATTGACCTTGCCACTTAGCATATTGCGTTCCGCAGTTTTGACAGAAAAAAGTAGTTTTAACTTTCGACATAATTCTTGGAATAAATTGAATTCAAATTTACAGTAAAGAATGTTCAAAAAAAATTATTACAAATAGATTGTTGATAAAACAAAAAACCACTCCTTTTGAGAGTGGTTTAGTGTATATAAATAGTTTGATTATGTCAATGAATTATCATTTTCATTCGGAAAAATAATCCAAGGTTGGAATGTTTTGGCTTCTTCAAACTCTAATGTGGCATACGAAATGATAATAATAATATCATCTTTTTGAACTTTTCTAGCTGCAGGACCATTTAAAGTGATGGTTCCTGAATTTTTTTCTCCTTTGATAGCGTAGGTTTCAAAACGTTCGCCATTATTCACGTTCACGATGGCTACTTTTTCGCCTTCAATAATGTTAGAGGCTTCCAGTAAGGCTTCGTCAATAGTGATGCTACCGATGTAATTTAAATCGGCTCCGGTTACTTTAACACGGTGTATTTTTGATTTTACTACTTGAATTTGCATGTGGCAAAAGTAAATTAATTTAATGAAATGGTATCAATCAATCGAATATTGTTAACAAAAACAGCAATAAATGCACGATAATTCTTGTTTTTTTCTTTGGCAATGCAAGGTAAAAGCGTCTCTTCGTCAGCGATGACAAAATACTCTAAATCAAATAAAGGATGTTTTTCAAAAGCCTTTTGAACAAGTTGATTTGCGCTTTCTATGCTCTCACTCTGAAATGTATTCTTTGCTAGAGTTAGAGTTTGATAGATAATACTTGCCTGATTTCGTTCTTCTAAAGTTAAACGCTCGTTTCTTGAGCTCATAGCAAGTTGATTGGCTTCTCTATAAATAGGACAACCAATAATAGTAACTGGCAACTGATTTTTGGCTACTAATTTTTTTACAATTTGTAATTGCTGAAAATCTTTTTCGCCAAAGTAAGCATTAGTAGGTGTTACAATTTCGAATAAACGTTTTACAATTGTACCAACACCATCAAAATGACCTGGTCTAAATCTTCCTTCCATTTGATTTTCTAATCCGTCAAAATCAAAAGATTGCGAAACAGGATTTCCATCATAAATATCTTCAACCGAGGGTGCATAAACGATAATTTCCGGATTTAAATCGGTAATTTTTCTTACGTCCTCTTTTAGAGTACGAGGGTATTTAGCTAAATCTTCTGGATTATTAAATTGAGTTGGATTAACAAAAATGCTCACTACGGTACTAGTATTTTCTTTTAAAGAACGCGCTATTAAAGCCAAGTGTCCATCATGCAAAGCCCCCATGGTAGGAACAAAGCCAATAGCAGCATGCTGGGATTGAATAGAATTTAAATGTGTTATTAATTCAGCTTTTCCGTAGAAAATGTGCATGTTAGATGTTTTAAATGGACGGCAAATTTAACATATTTGTTATTAAGTGCATAAATTTTTGTAAATTTGCTCGGTTTTTATTGCCATAAAATAGTTATACAATATTATGAAAGACAAGAGGATATTATATGTATCATCTGAAGTTGTTCCTTATCTTGATGAGAATGAGGTTTCTTTGATGTCCTACGATGTACCGAAAATGATTAATGATCAAGGCGGACAAATTAGAATTTTTATGCCTAGATATGGCAATATTAATGAAAGAAGACATCAATTACATGAGGTAATTCGACTTTCAGGAATGAATTTGGTAGTAAATGATTTGGACATGCCCTTAATTATTAAAGTAGCATCCATTCCAAAAGAAAGAATTCAGGTTTATTTTATTGATAATGACGAGTATTTTAAGCGTAAAGCAACATTCACCGATGAAGATGGTACAATGTATCCTGACAATGATGAACGTGCTATCTTTTTTGCAAAGGGCGTTGTAGAAACAGTTAAAAAATTAAACTGGGTACCAGATATTATTCATGTTCATGGGTGGATGGCAGCTATGTTACCGATTTACATGAAACATTTTTATAAAAATGAAGCCTTGTTTTCTGATACAAAAATCGTAACATCAGTGTACAGTCAATCATTTGAAGGCGCTTTGGATGCTGAAATGATCAATAAAGTTAAATTTGACAATGTGCCTTTGGAGTCTATTTTAGACTTAGAAGTGCCTGATTACGAA
The DNA here is from genome assembly GCA_017988155.1 of Flavobacterium sp. Lineage (GTDB taxonomy): Bacteria > Bacteroidota > Bacteroidia > Flavobacteriales > Flavobacteriaceae > Flavobacterium. Next base: position 5,762 of record JAGNSF010000004.1, read on the forward strand.
AACATTATTAAAGCAACTGTTAAACATTCAGATGCGGTAATTATTGCTTCTGAAAATCTATCACCAAGTTTAACAAAATTTATAGAATCTTCAGGAAAACCTTTTTTACCTTTCCAATCGAAAGAAGTATTTGCTGAGGCATATACTAACTTTTATAAAAACGAGGTTCTTTAGAAATTAAACTTTATTTTAAAACATGCATACTTCTTCTTTTTTTAAAAGAATACTATTTGTTGTAAGTATTCTATTTTTATATTCTTGTGACAAAGAATACAATGCTATTGGTGCCGATTTATTAGGTGAAAATCATTTTGATTTTTTACAATATACTTCTGATGTTGTAGTATATAATCAAAAAACAGGACCAGTTGATGCTACTAATTTGCCTATAAATGCATTGGGAATTTATAATGATCCTGCCTTTGGTAAAACTACAGCAAACTTTGCAACGCAATTGAACTTAGCAGCTTTAGCACCAACAATAGGGGTTAATGCCGTAGTAGACAGTGTATATTTATCTGTTCCTTATTTTAGCACTTTAAAAACGACTAACACAGATGGGAGTCATGTCTATGAACTGGATTCAATTTATGGCGGTCAAGCACCAATAAAATTGAGCGTATTTGAGTCGAACTATTTTATGAGAGACTTAGATCCGGCTTCTAATTTTACAGAAACACAATCGTTTTACACGGACCAAACGGCAATTTTTGAAAATGCTAAGTTAGGCTCTCGATTGAATAATGCTTCAAGCCCTGCCCAAAACGACGCATTCTTTTTCGATTCTAAAGAAATAGTTCAAAAAGTAACTGCAGCTGATGGTAAAGTGAGTTTGGCACGTTCAGTTCCCGCTATGCGTTTGAAATTAGACAATAGCTATTTTACAACTAAAATTTTGAGAGCACCTGCAGCTAAACTTGCTTCAAATGATGTTTTTAAAGATTATTTCAGGGGGTTATATTTTAAAATTGAAACGGTTTCTGGAAGCGCAGGAAGTATGGCAATGATGAATTTCAAAGCAGGTAAAATCACGATAAATTATACAGAAGATTTAGTTACAAATGGAGTTACAACGAGAGTTCCAAAAACATTGGATATTAATCTTAATGGAAACTCAGTTAATTTGTTAGACCAGACAAGTCAGAATGCATCTTACACTAATGCAGTGAATAATCCAAATACCTCTTTAGGCGATACTAATTTGTATGTAAAAGGAGGCGAAGGTGCTATGGCGGTAATCGATTTATTTAAAACCCCAGGCGAGTTAGATTTGATTCGTACTAAAGGTTGGTTAATTAATGAAGCAAATTTAGTTTTTCATATTGATGCAGCAAAAATGGCTACAAGCAATGAACCAAATAGAGTTTATCTATATGATTTAACTAACAATCGTCCAATTGTAGATTATTATTTAGACGCAACAAATGTAACAGATCCTAAAAAATCAAAATATGTTTTTAGCGGCATTATTAATAAAGAGGAAGTGACAAACGGAAGAGGACTGATCTATAAGTTTAGAATTACGAATCAAATACGTAATTTAGTAAAATATGCGGATTCTACTAATGTTAAATTAGGCTTAGTGGTTACCGAAAATATTGGCGAGTCTAATTTTTCTAAATTAAAAACAGCGAATAGTTTTACTTCAAAATTACCTAAAGCATCGGTTATGAACCCACTAGGTACTATATTGTATGGAAGTCATCCCTCAGTTCCTGAAGACAAAAGAGTCAAACTTCAAATTTATTATACAAAACCTAATTAGACTAAATTTATGTGTGGAATAGTTGGATATATTGGATATAGAGAAGCGTATCCTATAGTAATAAAAGGATTAAAAAGATTAGAATACCGTGGTTATGACAGCGCGGGTGTAATGTTGTTTGATGGAGCATCTTTGAAGTTGTGTAAAACAAAAGGAAAGGTTTCTGATCTTGAAGCAAAAGCAGCTGCTGAAATTACTACCAATGGAACAATTGGAATGGGCCATACGCGTTGGGCTACACATGGTGTGCCCAATGATGTAAATTCACATCCACACCTTTCTAACTCAGGAGATTTGGCAATAATTCACAATGGAATTATTGAAAATTATGCTCCTCTAAAAGAAGAATTAATTAAGAGAGGATATGTTTTTCATTCAGACACCGATTCTGAAGTTTTAGTCAATTTGATTGAAGAAATTCAAATTAAAGAGAATTTAAAATTAGGAAAAGCAGTTCAAGTAGCATTAAACCAAGTAGTTGGTGCTTATGCAATTGCGGTTTTTGATAAAAAAAATCCTAACGAAATCGTGGCAGCTCGTTTGGGAAGTCCATTGGCAATAGGTGTAGGAGAGGGAGAATATTTTATTGCATCTGATGCATCGCCATTTATTGAATATACATCCAATGCTATATATTTAGAAGATGGTGAAATGGCTAACATCAGGTTGCACAAACCGATGAAAGTTCGCAAAATTAAAGATGACTCCATTGTAGATCCTTACATTCAAGAACTTCAAATGAATTTGGAGCAAATTGAAAAAGGGGGTTACGATCATTTCATGTTAAAAGAAATATACGAACAGCCAAGTGTAATCAAAGATACCTATAGAGGTAGGTTGCACGCTAATGAAGGTTTAATTCAAATGGCTGGTGTAGAAGATAATTTGGAAAAATTTCTTAACGCTGAACGAATTATAATTGTAGCTTGTGGTACATCTTGGCACGCAGGGCTAGTTGCCGAGTATGTTTTTGAAGAATTTACTAGAATTCCAGTTGAAGTAGAATATGCTTCAGAATTTAGATATAGAAACCCAATTATTGGAAGCAAGGATGTTGTCATTGCGATTTCTCAATCAGGAGAAACTGCAGATACGATGGCAGCAATCAAATTGGCTAAAGAAAATGGAGCATTTGTATTTGGAGTTTGTAATGTAGTTGGGTCTTCTATTTCTAGAGAATCGCATGCAGGTGCTTATACCCATGCCGGTCCAGAAATTGGAGTTGCTTCGACAAAAGCTTTCACAACACAAATTACTGTTTTGACCATGATCGCATTGCGATTGGCTAAAGCCAAAGGAACACTTTCAAAATCTGATTTTCATCAGTATTTGCAAGAATTAGAAATTATTCCTGAGAAAGTCAAAGAGGCTTTAGAAACAAATGAAAAGGCAAAAGAAATTGCTGCAACATTTAAGGATTCCTCTAATTGCTTGTATTTAGGAAGAGGGTACAATTTCCCGGTTGCCTTAGAAGGAGCTTTAAAATTAAAAGAGATATCCTATATTCATGCGGAGGGTTATCCGGCTGCCGAAATGAAACATGGTCCAATTGCTTTAATTGACGAGCAAATGCCAGTAGTAGTTATTGCACCTAAACAAGGGCATTACGATAAAATTGTAAGTAATATTCAAGAAATTAAATCTCGAAGTGGGCGTATTATTGCTGTGGTAACTAAAGGAGATACTCAAGTTCGAGATTTGGCTGATTTCGTAATAGAAATCCCTGAGACTTCGGATGCATTATCACCTCTTATCACTACAATTCCATTACAATTATTATCGTACCACATTGCGGTAATGAGAGGTTGTAATGTTGACCAACCAAGAAATTTGGCTAAATCAGTTACTGTAGAATAAAATTTACATTAAGAATATAAAAAAAGCAAGATTTTTCTTGCTTTTTTTTGTGTCTTATATTTTGATATTTCTATTTTTATGATAAATACAATTCATTTTAAGATTTGTATAATTTACAGGTATAATTTATAATGAAACACCAATTTTATTAAAAAAAAGACAATGATTATAAATAGTGATTAGTTAAAATGAAAAGAAATAGTTGATAATTATGAAATTTTTATAGCACAATTTTAATAATAGCCAAAAATATTTGTATTTTGGTCGCATAAACCAAGAAAAATTTTAACTATGAGAAAACACTTACTAATTTTGACATTGTTTTTTTGCAGCATTTCATTTGCGCAAAAAGTAGTTTCAGATACAATTAAAAAAACCACAATCCTTGATGAAGTTGTAGTTTCTGCTTCTAGAACTCCTGAAAAAGTTTTACAATCACCAGTTACTATTGAAAGAATGGGAATTGCGGATATTAAGAAAAGTGCATCAGCTACTTTTTATGATGGATTAGAAAACTTGAAAGAGGTTCAAATGAACACCAGTAGTATGTCTTTTAAATCAATCAATACAAGAGGATTTGCAACGGTAGCTAATACTCGTTTCATGCAATTAGTGGATGGAATGGATAACTCTTCTCCTTTATTGAACTTTGTGATTGGAAACATGATTGGTGTTTCTGAAATTGATGTTCAAAGTGTTGAATTATTACCTGGAGCTTCTTCAGCATTATATGGGGCAAATGCTTTCAATGGTGTTTTATTTATGAATAGTAAAAGTCCATTTACAAGTCAAGGAATTACAGCTTATGCTAAGTTTGGACAAACGAGCCAGAAAGCTGCTGGGGTGAATGATTATGTAGATTATGGTGTTCGAATGGCAAAAGCATTCAATCCTTATTTTGCAGCTAAAGCTAACTTTACTTTTATGAAAGGTACGGATTGGTATGCAACTAATTATAACGGTATTGACGCCCTTGGAGATGAAGTAGCCGGAGCAAATAGAACAAATCCTAATTATAATGGTATTAATGTGTATGGTGATGAGGCATCTACTAATATCTATAATGTAGGTCAAAGTATGGTTCTTAGTGGAGCATGGGCTGCAGCAGGTATACCAGCTGTTCTTGCGGGGGTTTTGCCAAAAGAGAATGTTTCGAGAACAGGTTATAATGAAACAGATTTGACAGATAACAAGGCTTCTAATACAAAAATTGATTTTTCTCTTCACCTTAGACCATTTGGGGATGAAAAATTAGAAGTGATATGGCAAAGTAAATTTGGATTTGGTAACGCCGTTTATCAAGGAGCCAACAGATATTATTTGAATAATTTCTTTATGCAACAACATAAATTAGAGTTCAAAGGGAAAAACTTTTTTGTTAGAGGATATACTACTACTGAAGACGGTGGTAATTCGTATGACATGTTGTTTACAGGTTTAAATATTAATAATAAATGGAAAAGTAATGCCACTTGGTTTGGAACCTATGCAGCTAACTACGCTGGTGCTATTGGAAATCCAGCAAGTCCATTATATAATAACGTATCTGGATCTCATGCATTTGCAAGATCTAAAGCTGATGCGGGAAGATTCTTGCCAGGTTCTCCTCAATTCATAAAAGCTTTTAACGAGGTAACTAGTGAAGGCAGTGTACTTACAGGTTCAAAATTAGTAGACAACTCTAGAATTTATCATTCTGACGCCAATTATAATTTTAAAGATTTAATTAAATTTGCTGAAGTTCAAGTAGGTGGATCCTACAGAGTGTATCAATTAAATTCGCATGGTAGAATTTATACAGATGCTGACAGCCCAATTAATTATAATGAATACGGAGCTTATACTCAATTGACTAAAAAATTAATGGATGACAGATTGAAGTTTACTGGATCTATTCGTTACGATAAATCGAAAAACTTCGAAGGAAATTATTCGCCAAGAGTATCATTAGTATATTCTGGAGGAGAAAGCAGAAAACATAATTTCAGAGGTTCATTTCAAACAGGTTTCAGAAATCCATCTACACAAGATCAATACATTGGATTTAATGTAGGTAGTGCAATATTATTAGGTTCAGCGCCAGATAATTTGACAAGATATAAAGAAACATTACCAGTTTCAGTAGGTTTTGGACAGGCATTTGCAGGTGGAGCAACTACAAACATTACTGGCGAAATCGCTTATAATAATTCATATACAGCAGCATCAGTTGGGGCGTTTAGTGCAACAGGAAATGCTGCATTGTTGAAAAAAACCAATTTAGCTTTTGTAAAACCAGAAGAAGTAAAAGCGATTGAATTAGGATACCGTTCTTTTATTCAAGGTATGTCAGTTGACGTTAATGGATATTACAACGTGTATAACAACTTTATAGGTAACTTAAATGTTGTAGCGCCATTATATGGTAAAGCGCAAGATGCTCCGGCTCAACCTTCACCAATTGGAGCAAATTTTGCAGACTTGGGTGTGCGATCTGTATATGCAATTGCCAAAGGGGATTATAGAGTATTCCAATTATATACTAATACAGATGTTGAAATCAAATCGCTTGGTTTTGGTTTAGGCTTGTCTAAAAAAGTGTACAAAGATTTTGAAGTGGGTGTAAATTATAACTATGCCGAATTTAATTTTGATCAAGCTAAAGACCCTAGTTTTGAGGCTGGATTTAACACACCAAAACATAGAGTTAAAGCATCATTTGGAAACGAAAAATTATTTAAAAACTTCGGATTCAACCTAAGCGGAAGATGGAATACAGCTTACTTATGGCAATCAACTATGGCTGACGGAATGATTGAATCAGCTACGGTAATTGATGCACAAGTAAATTATAGTTTACCACAATTGAAATCAACTCTTAAACTTGGAGCTGCAAATCTTGGAGGTAAAGAGTATACACAAGTTTTAGGTGCAGGAGCAATTGGACAGCAGTATTTTGTGTCTTGGACAATTAACCCATAAGAATTGATAGAATTTAACTTGGGCACCTTGGTGTATCTCGTTATTTATTTCAAATAATCCCAACCACCACATTTTTATGTGGTGGTTTTTTATTTACTACTAAAATTATCCTGATTTTTTTCAAAAAAATTATTGATTTTATATTTTAAAAATTATCTTTGCACTCTGTAAAAAGTATTTAATCGAGGACTTTCGGTTAAGTCAATTTCATAAACCTAAATAGCTATTTAATAAATACATAAGTAATGTCTAAAGTAATAGGAAAAGTTGCCCAAATCATTGGTCCAGTAGTTGATGTTGTTTTCAACGGTAAAGATGTTGAACTTCCAAAAATTTATGATTCGTTAGAAATCACAAGAAAAGATGGAACTATTTTAGTTCTTGAAGTACAATCACACATTGGTGAAAACACCGTTCGTACCATTTCTATGGACTCAACAGATGGTTTGAGCAGAGGTTATGAAGTAGTAGGTACAGGAAATCCAATTCAAATGCCAATTGGTCCAGACGTTTATGGACGTTTGTTCAACGTAATTGGAGATGCAATTGATGGTTTAGGAAACTTGCCTAAAACAGGAGAAAATGGATTGTCAATACACAGAGCTGCTCCAAAATTCGAAGATTTATCAACTTCTTCTGAAGTTTTATTTACAGGTATTAAAGTAATCGATTTAATTGAGCCTTACGCAAAAGGGGGTAAAATTGGATTGTTTGGTGGAGCTGGAGTAGGTAAAACAGTATTGATTCAAGAGTTGATCAACAATATTGCAAAAGGTCACGGTGGACTTTCAGTATTCGCAGGAGTAGGAGAAAGAACACGTGAAGGAAATGACTTGCTTCGTGAGATGTTAGAGTCAGGAATTATTAAATACGGAGAAGATTTCATGCACTCTATGGAAAATGGAGGATGGGATTTATCTAAAGTAGATATGCCAGGAATGAGAGAGTCAAAAGCTACTTTCGTTTTCGGACAAATGAATGAGCCACCAGGAGCTCGTGCTCGTGTAGCACTTTCTGGATTATCTATCGCTGAGTATTTCCGTGATGGAGCTGGATCTGATCAAGGAAAAGATGTATTGTTCTTCGTGGATAATATCTTCCGTTTTACACAAGCAGGTTCTGAGGTATCGGCACTTTTAGGTCGTATGCCATCTGCAGTAGGTTACCAACCAACATTAGCAACTGAAATGGGAGCTATGCAAGAGCGTATTACTTCTACTAACAAAGGATCTATTACATCTGTACAAGCGGTTTACGTACCTGCGGATGACTTAACTGACCCGGCGCCAGCAACAACATTTGCTCACTTAGATGCAACAACAGTATTGTCTCGTAAAATTGCTGAGTTAGGAATTTATCCTGCGGTAGATCCATTGGATTCTACTTCAAGAATCTTAACGCCACAAATTTTAGGAGATGAGCACTATGATTGTGCACAAAGAGTAAAAGAGATTCTTCAAAAATACAAACAATTACAAGATATCATTGCGATCCTTGGTATGGAAGAGTTATCTGAAGAAGATAAATTATCTGTATCTAGAGCACGTCGTGTACAACGTTTCTTATCTCAACCATTCCACGTTGCTGAGCAATTTACAGGGATTCCAGGGGTATTAGTTGATATTAAAGATACTATCAAAGGATTTAACATGATTATTGATGGTGAATTAGATCACTTGCCAGAAGCTGCTTTCAACCTTAAAGGTACTATTGAACAAGCAATTGAGGCTGGAGAAAAAATGTTGGCAGAAGCATAGTAAATGTGCAATTAACAATTGATAATTGACAATTAATTATCCATTGTTAATTATTAATTATCAATTATTAAAAAATGATTTTAGAAATAGTATCACCAGAGGCAAAGTTATTTTCAGGAGAGATTACTTCATTATACCTTCCAGGAGTAGATGGAGATTTTCAAATCTTGAATAATCACGCGCCAATTGTTTCTTTACTTAAGAAAGGGTCTGTAAAGATTGCAGCGCCAAGTTTTACACTTTCTAAAGAAGCAGCAGCTAAATTAACGAAAGTAAATGACCAATTGTATACTTTAGCAGTGGAGTCAGGAACGATCGAAATGAAAGACAACAAAGTAATTCTATTAGCTGACTAATACGAATTAAGATGTATAAAAAAAGCCTAACTAATGTTAGGCTTTTTTGATTACTACACTTTATTTTTAAATTAAAAAGACCAAAAAATTGCCTTATTTTTGTGGGGTATGAAAAAATTGCCTGAAACACTTTCTAATAAATTATCCGTTCGAATGCAAAATAATGCACTACGACAGTTGCCCAAAGCGACTGACTTAGTTGATTTTGCTTCGAATGATTATTTGGGTTTTTCTAATTCAAACACTATTTTTGAAAATACGCATCAGTATTTGTTGGATCACAACCTGATTCAAAATGGCGCTACGGGTTCGCGATTACTTTCGGGAAATCATTCCGTTTATCAAGCTGCCGAAGACTATATAGCTCAATTTCATCAGACAGATTCCGCATTGATTTTCAATTCGGGTTACGATGCGAATGTGGGATTTTTTAGTGCAGTTCCTCAAAAAGGGGATTTGATTGTATACGACGAATTGTGTCATGCCTCCATTCGTGACGGAATTCAATTGTCGCATGCCAAAGCCTATAAGTTCCTTCACAACGACTTGGAAGATTTGGAACGATTACTAGTTCGACATTCGGATACCATTATTTATATCGTGACCGAATCGGTTTTTTCGATGGATGGCGATACTCCTAATTTGGAAGAATTAGTTCAATTAGCTGAAAAATACCAAGCCTATGTTGTAGTTGATGAGGCTCATGGATTGGGTGTTTTTGGTGAAAACGGTGAGGGGTTAGTACAAAGTCTACATCTACAAAAAACTGTTTTTGCAAGAATTATGACCTTTGGCAAAGGGCTAGGTTGCCATGGAGCAGCCATTTTAGGTGGAGACGACCTGAAAAGTTATTTGGTCAATTTTGCTCGAAGTTTTATTTATACCACAGGACTTTCACCTCATTCCGTTGCGACTATTTTAACAGCCTATCAGCATTTAGAAAAAGCGACTGAGAGTCAACAGCAATTAAAAAATAATATTGCTCATTTCAATCAAGAGAAGAACCGATTGAGTTTAAAGCCGCTTTTTGTTCGCAGTAAATCGGCCATCCAATCAGCTATAATTCCAGGAAATGAAAGAGTTAAAAGCATCGCCCAGCAACTGCAAAGCAAGGGATTTGATGTAAAACCTATATTATCTCCAACCGTTCCCGAAGGGCAGGAACGCTTGCGATTTTGTTTGCATAGTTTCAATTCAGAAAAAGAAATAACTGAGGTATTAGAATTCTTGAGTACTTTTGCTTTTGGCCACGGTTAAAACGGATACAACATGAAACTATTTATAACAGGTATTTCTACTGATGTAGGCAAAACCATTGCTTCGGCAATTATTGTGGAAGCGCTCCAAGCGGATTATTGGAAACCCATTCAAGCGGGTGATTTGGAACATTCGGATACTCATAAAGTGCGAGCTTTAGTTTCGAACAAAAAATCGCAATTTCATCCCAATAGTTATGCTTTGCAAACTCCAGCAAGTCCCCATTTAGCCGCTGCAAAAGATGGCATAACGATTGATTTGAACCAAATTCAAGAGCCTGAAACTACGAATCATCTAGTCGTTGAAGGTGCCGGGGGGATTTTAGTTCCGCTAAACGACACGCAATCTGTGGTGGATCTCATTCAATCCGATTATAAAGTGATTATTGTTTCGCGCCATTATTTAGGCAGTATCAATCATACGTTATTGACTATTGAAGCCTTACAAAATAGGAAAATACAAGTCGCAGGAATTATTTTTTCTGGTGATGAGAATAGTAGTACCGAATCTATAATTTTAAGTAGAACTGTCGTACCATGTTTGGGCAGAATTGAACAAGAACCTTATTTTGATTCCAATGTGATTTCGGAATATGCCGATGCATTTCGAGATTCACTTATGAAAATTCAATAGCAACACCAACTAAACAATGAGTTTAACCGAAAAAGACAGTCAGTACCTTTGGCATCCTTATACCCAGCACAAGACCGCTTCAGCTCCTATTGCAATAACAAAAGGGAAAGGGGCTTTGTTATGGGATGAAAATGACAAGGAATATATTGATGCTATTGCGTCGTGGTGGGTCAATCCGTATGGACATTCCAATTCGTTTATTGCAGAGGCAATTTACAAACAATTGACTACATTAGAACATGTCCTTTTTGGCGGATTTACGCATGAACCGGCTGTGGTATTGGCAGAAAAATTGATGGCGATTTTACCCAAAAACCAACAAAAATTATTCTTTTCAGATAATGGATCTACCGCTGTTGAAATTGCTATTAAAGTAGCCCTGCAGTATTTTTTCAATAAAGGAGAAAAGAAGACCACGATAATTGCATTTGAAAATGCTTTTCATGGAGATACTTTTGCCGCAATGGCTGCGAGTGGAATTTCGCTTTTTACGGATGCTTTTCAAGGGATGTTTATAGATGTAGTACGAATTCCGGTTCCGATTGTTGGAGAAGAAAAAGCCAGTTGCGATGCTTTGGCGAAAGCTATAAAAGATCACAATTGTGCGGGATTTATTTTCGAACCGTTGGTACAAGGAGCAGCAGGAATGGTGATGTATGAACCCGCTGCATTGGATGCTTTAATCCGAATGTGTAAAGACAATAACGTGCTGACGATTGCAGATGAAGTGATGACAGGTTTTGGAAAAACAGGAAGAACTTTTGCTTCGGATTATTTGGAGGAACAACCCGATATGATGTGTTTGTCCAAAGCATTAACAGGCGGGACTATTCCGATGGCAATCACGACTTTTACTCAAGATATTTTTGATGCTTTTTATGACGAGGATATTAACAAAGCCTTGTTTCACGGACATACGTTTACGGCAAACCCAACAGGTTGTGCAGCGGCTTTGGCAAGTTTAGATTTGTTGCAAACACCCGAAATGAAAGCCAATATTGTGCGAGTTAACACCAACCATTTGGCATTTGAAAAACGAGTGCAATCACACCCAAAAGTAATAACCACCCGAGTATTAGGGGTCATTTTTGCTTTAGAAATTAAGACTGAATCTGCAGCAAGTTATTACGGAAATTTGCGTAACAAATTGTATAATTTTTTTATTGAAAACGGCGTTATTTTACGTCCTGTAGGCAATATTGTGTACATCTTGCCGCCGTATATTATTACTGACGAACAATTAGAAAAAGTCTATCAAGTGGTCGAAAGTGCTCTTGAAATAGTGTAATTTTGCCTAAAAATATTCCTTTGTCACAAACGATCTCCATAACTGCCATTGCTTCTGTTTCTCCTTTAGGAAATGAATCGGAAACTATTTGGAACAAGTATCAAAACCCAAATCCGTCTTTTCAAAGTCGGTTTTTGGATCAAAAAGAGACTTGGGTAGGTTCTTTGGATGAAGATTCAAAAGCGCAAGTTGCAGCTTTAAGACAATCGGATAGTAAATACAAATCCTTAGACAATTCGGTTTTGTATGCCATGCTTGCTTCTCGTAAAGCGATTGCCAAAGCAGGATGGTCAAAAAATGATGTTTTCGGAATTAACATTGGTTCGTCACGTGGGGCGACTGATTTATTTGAACAACATTTTCAAGAATACATCACCACTGGAAAAGCACAAACCTTGGCTTCACCTACCACTACTTTAGGTAATATTTCCTCCTGGGTAGCGCACGATTTACAAACTGAAGGGCCAGAAATTTCACATTCTATTACCTGTTCGACTGCTTTGCATGCGGTCTTGAATGGCGTGGCTTGGTTGCGATCTGGAATGGCAGACAAGTTCTTAGTTGGCGGTAGCGAAGCTCCTTTGACTGATTTTACAATTGCCCAAATGCGCGCTTTAAAAATTTATTCTCGAAGCGAAGAAGAGTATCCGAATCGCGCTTTGGATTTAGATAAAACTCAAAACACCATGATTTTGGGCGAAGGTGCAGGCGTTTGTTGTTTAGAAATAGGGAAAAAAGAAAATGCCTTGGCTTTTATAGAAGGCCTTGGCTACGCTACCGAAATTTTAGAACACAATATTTCTATTTCAGCCGAGGCAGATTGCTTCCAAAAATCAATGAGAATGGCATTAGCCAATACTGATTTATCCGAAGTAGATGCCATTGTAATGCATGCGCCAGGCACTATTAAAGGCGATTTGACAGAATACAAAGCGATTGAAAAAGTATTTGGCAACAGCCTTCCATTATTGACTACTAATAAATGGAAAATTGGACACACTTTTGGTGCTTCGGGTATTTTAAGTTTGGAGTTGGCAATCTTAATGCTGCAACACAATCAATTCGTTGGAGTTCCTTTTACTAAAGCACAAGCACCAACAAAATCGATCCGAAAAGTATTGGTGAATGCGGTTGGTTTTGGAGGTAATGCAGTGAGTGTTTTGTTGTCCTTGTAGTTTGATTTTGTCGAAGACTAATGTTTGCTAGCTTCTAATTCCTTCACTTTCTCGTACACTAAATTACTTTCGTAACCTTTACGCAATAAAAAATCACAACATTTTTTACGTTTTTTAAGTCCGTTAGATTCTTTAATGGAATGCCAATTTCGTTCGGCTAAGGCGTAGAAATTAACTTCGTATTCTTCAGCAGTAATTTCTTTGAGTGCCAAATTGATGTTATAGGTGGAGATGTTTCTGAATTTCAATTCGTTGACGATGCGCACTTTTCCCCAAAATTTAATGCGGTGTTTTCCGCGGGCAAAGCTACAAGCAAACCGACTTTCGTTGAGGTAGTTTTCTTTAATTAAATGAGCTAAAATCTCGTCGATTTCATTCGAATCCATTTTCATAGCACGTAATTTTTGTACCACTTCATCGTGGCAACGCTCCTGATAGGCACAGAAATGTTCTATTTTATAAATCGCTTCTTTAATGGAATTGACTTCGCTCATGGGGGTAGTTTTTTCTAGTCGAAAAGTAAGTCTTTAATTTGAATTAAGAAACCATCATTTTATGAAAAATCACTAAATATAGGTATATCAAGCTGTGTACTTTTTTGCTAAGTTTGTGATAACTAGTTGAATTAGTACTTAATAATCATAATTTAAAGCGCCCCCTTTATGTTACAATTTTTCCCAATCAAGCGCATAAAAGCGATAGCTTTTATGCTTTTCAGTCTTATTTCTATATTTGGCTACAGCCAAGAAGTACAAGTCGATCCTAAATTCAATCCCTCCGATGAGGGGCTTTTAGGGGATGGTTTTGACGGAACCGTTCGGACACTTTCTCTTCAAAATGATGGCAAACTCATTGTAGGTGGCGAATTTCTAAATTACAATGGAAGTTCAACAGTTTACCTCTGCCGATTACAAAACGACGGTTCTAAAGATGCTGGATTTAATTTAGGAACCTCTTTTGATGGTAAAATTCATGCTTCGGTCATCCAACCTGATGGCAAAATTATTGTTGCAGGAGCTTTCACAAAATATAACGGAACGACTGTGGGACGGATTGTCCGTTTAAATACAGATGGTTCGAGAGATACTGATTTTGACACATCTATTGCCGCTAGTAGCGGTACTGTTTATGGTTTAGCATTGCAGCCTGACGGAAAATTAATTGTAGGAGGAAGCTTTACTAAATACAATGGGATTACCGTAAATAGAATTGCAAGAGTTTTATTAAACGGAGAATTAGATACTAATTTTGCTACTGGTACAGGATTCACAAGTACGGTTGAGAACATCGCGATTGCTACCGATGGGAAAATTATTGTTTCAGGAACGTTTAGTTCATTCAATGGAAATGTGACTTGTCCTAAATTAATTCGTTTAAATACAGATGGCACTATTGACACTTCTTTATCGATAGGAATTGGTTTTGATGATTCTGTTGGAGCAATCGCTGTTCAGCCTGACGGAAAAATAATTGTTGGTGGTAGTTTTTTAAATTACAATGGAACTACACAAAATAGAATTGTTCGTTTGAATCCTAATGGAACAGTCGATTCTAGTTTTCTTTCTGGTTCAGGCTTTAACAATGGCTCCGTGCAAGTGATTCAAATTGGTTCAAATGGAATTTTGGTAGGTGGAAATTTCACAGATCAATATAAAACAACGGATGTAAATCGTTTAGTTTTATTGAATTCAAATGGAACGCTAAATCCCAATTTTGACATCGGAGCAGGACCAGCAACTGCAACAGTTTATGCTTTGGCTGAATCAAGTGACAGCTTTTTTGTGGGAGGATCCTTTTCTGTTTTTGATGATTTTAAACAAGGTAAGTTAGCTAAAATCAGTACTATTGGAGAGCTAGATTTTGGATATTTGACAGCTGGTGTAGGGTTTGATAAAGCTGTCGAAAAAGTTATTCCGTTAGTAGACGGAAGCTATATTGCTTTTGGAGGCTTCAGCCAATTTAATGGAAAATTAATAAACAGAATCGCAAAATTAACTATTAATGGTGAACTGGACTCGAGTTTCAATTTCAATCAAACGGGGGCTAATAACACGGTGAAAGAAGTTTTGGTTCAACCCGATGGGAAATTGCTTGTTGCAGGTAATTTTACCAATTACAATGGGGTTGATATTAAACGATTAGTTCGTATGAATTTCAATGGATCCATAGACACTTCGTTGAATGTTGGTACTGGGTTTAATTACATGGTTTATTCGATTGTCTTACTGCCAAATGGTGAAATTATAGCTGCAGGAAATTTTACAACTTACAAAGGAGTGGCGGTCAATAAAGTCATTCGGTTGCTACCCAATGGCGATTTGGATCCGAATTTTAATATTGGAACAAACCCTGATGGAACTCCTAATTTACTAGTTCTTCAACCTGACGGAAAGGTTCTAGTGGGAGGAGATTTCACTACTTTTAATGGAATAACTTCGAATAAATTGATTCGGTTGAATTCAAATGGCTCTGTCGACACGACTTTTTCTGTAGGAACTGGATTTGTAGGAACTGTTTATACTATAATGTTACAAAATGATGAGAAAATTTTAATTGGGGGTTCTTTTACTAGTTTCAACGGGCAATCCAATAAACGAATTATACGTCTAAATTCTAACGGAAGTCAAGATAGTTCGTTTAATTCCGGAACCGGTTTTAGTGGTGGTACAGTGCGATCTATTGTGGTACAATCTAACGGTAGAATATTAGTAGGCGGATCTTTTTCGGGCAATTTTAATGGAACTTCAGTAAAAAGAATATTGCGATTATTACCCGATGGAAATTATGACGCTTCTTATCCAATCATTCTAAATGGTCAACTCAATAGTGTTTGTTTAGTTCAAGGTGGTGCGGTTATAGGAGGTAATTTCAATTCGGTTTCAGGAATTTCAAAACACCGTATTGCTAAGTTGTTATTTTGTAAGGAAGGAACGATTTGGAATGGAACAAATTGGAGTAATGGTTTTCCAAATACTGATCAAGCAGCAGTTTTTAATGCTAATAATACCTTGTTGAATGATACTAAAGCCTGCTCTTGTGTCGTCAATTCAGGGGTAACGGTTACAGTGAAAAATGCGGCTACTTTAGAAGTAGTATCCAACTATTCGGGTGCTGGGAAATTAGTTTTTGAGAGCGGTTCATCTTTGTATCAAGCTGACGATTCAGTTGTGAACAAAGGAATTATTCAGTTCAAACGCAAATCGACAGCCGTCCGTAAAACGGATTATACCTATTGGTCTTCACCAGTAGGCAGTCAGCAATTGAAACTGCTTTCTTCCAACTCACCCAGCACTACATTTTATTCCTTTAATTCGCAATCCAATAATTGGCAAAACGAATCCACTAGTCAAAGTATGATTCTAGGGAAAGGTTATATTTTTCAAGCCCCTCAAGATTTTTCAGAGAGTATCCCATCTATTTTTGAAGCTGTTTTCTCAGGCATTCCAAATAATGGTTTAATTAAGTTGCCAATTGTAAAGACAATTAATCCCGTTCTAATTGGCAATCCGTATCCCTCTGCGCTATATGCCGATGCGTTTATTTTAGAAAATCAAGACCTACTTCAGGGCAGTTTGTATTTCTGGACGCACAACACGCCAATTACCAATGGTCAATACACTTCAGATGATTATGCCGTGTACACTATTTTGGGAGGCGTAGGAACAGCTGCCAAAAACAGTGGAATAAATAACACAATCCCAAATGGTAAAATTGCATCCGGTCAAGCTTTTTTTGTTTTAGGAAACAATCAGCAAGGCGATATTGTCTTTAAAAATGCAATGCGATTGAAAGGTGATAACTATCTATTTTTTAAAAATAGCACTAGTAAAACAGTTACTACTTCAAGCTTTGAAAAACACCGAATTTGGCTTAATTTATCAGGTAAACAAGGGCTTTTTAAACAAATTTTAGTTGGGTATGCTACAGGAGCTACGAATGGGAAAGATGCCTTATTTGACGGACTTTCTTTAGACGGTAACCCATGGTTGGATTTTTATAGCTTAAATAATGGGGACAAAAATTCGATTCAAGCTAGAGCTTTGCCATTTGATGATTTGGATTCTATCTTTTTAGGCTATCGAGCCAAACAAGAAGGGAATTTCACGATTAGTTTGGATGATTTTGATGGATTATTTGTAAGTCAATCTATTTATTTAGAAGACCTTCAAGAATCTAAAATCCATGATTTAAAGAAAGGAGACTACTCATTTACTACTGCTAAAGGGACTTTTGATAATCGATTTGCTTTGCGATATGTGAATAGGAATATAATCCATGAAGAAGTTACGGCAGAGGTTCAAATTGTAACCCGAAACAATCAAATTCAGATTAATTCTTCAAAAGAATTAGTTCGTAAGCTGTCATTATATTCAATTGAAGGGCGATTATTATATCAGGCAGATCAACTAGAAACGAAAAATCAAACCATCGATGCTGTACTATGGAAAACAAGAGTGCTTATACTTCAAATTACTTTAGAATCGGGTGAAATTATCAGTCGTAAAGTCTTGTTCTAAATGAAAAAGCTTCCAGTCTTTTATGGCTGGAAGCTTTTTATATTGCAATGAAGCTTTTATTTTCCTTTTACAGAAGCCTCTAAATTTCTTTCGATTTTATGACCTGGACGCGACCATTTTGGTTTTTCGCCTAAGGCTGCATATTGTGAATCTTCAGCTTCAACCGTTGGGGGTTGTACCATTTTAGTAAATGGTTTTTGTGGTTTCAAACCTAATGTTTCAAACATTTTCATGTCTTCATTCACATCTGGATTTGGCGTAGTCAATAATTTATTTCCTGCAAAGATGGAATTAGCTCCTGCAAAGAAACACATGGCCTGACCTTCGCGACTCATATTGGTTCTACCTGCAGATAAACGTACTTGTGTTTCAGGCATTACAATTCGAGTTGTAGCTACCATTCGAATCATTTCCCAAATTTCAACTGGTACTTCATCTTCCAAAGGTGTTCCGTCAACAGCTACTAAAGCATTAATTGGCACTGATTCTGGTTGAGGATTCAACGTAGAAAGTGCTACCAACATTCCGGCTCTGTCTTCAATACTTTCGCCCATTCCAATGATTCCGCCGCTACAAACAGTAACATTTGTTTTACGAACATTCTCTATAGTTTGCAAACGGTCTTCAAAACCGCGTGTCGAAATTACTTCTTTATAATACTCTTCTGAAGTATCTAAATTGTGATTGTAAGCATATAAACCAGCCTCGGCCAAACGTTGTGCTTGGTTTTCAGTAATCATACCTAAAGTACAACATACTTCCATGTCTAATTTGTTGATGGTACGCACCATTTCTAGCACTTGGTCAAATTCTGGACCATCTTTTACATTACGCCAAGCCGCTCCCATACATACGCGTGAGGATCCAGCCGATTTTGCATTCAAAGCCTGTGCTTTAACTTGGTTTACGCTCATTAAATCATTTCCCTCAACACTTGTGTTATATCGAGCTGCCTGAGGGCAGTAGCCGCAATCTTCAGAACATCCTCCCGTTTTAATTGACAATAAAGTAGAAACCTGTACCACATTTGGGTCGTGATTTTCTCTATGAATTGAAGCTGCATCATACAACAAGTCCATCAAAGGTCTATTGTAAATAGCGATAATTTCTTCTTTTGTCCAATCGTGTTTTGTAATGCTCATGGGTATAATTTTATAGGTCAAAAGTAATCAAATAGTTTCAAACAAGCAATTGCCTTAATTTAAAAGGATTGTTACGTTATTTTAAATTTTGTAGGTAATTTTTTGAAAAATCCCGATCTTTTTTCAATTGATTAGTAAGTAATTCAACAGAACCAAATTTTTCTTCTGAACGAATACGTTGTAAAACAGCAACTCTGATTTGACGGTCGTAAATATCTGAGTCAAAATCAAAAAAGTGAACTTCAATCGTTCTGTTTTGTCCTTGAACAGTTGGATTGAAACCAATATTCATCATTCCGAAAACTGTCTTTCCGTCAATTTCGGCAGCAACCACATAGACACCGTTTTTTGGTACTAATTTGTAGGCTTCTTCTAAATCAATGTTGGCTGTTGGGAAACCAATAGTTCTTCCTAATTGTTTTCCTTTTACAACGGTGCCGCTTAAAAAATAGGAATAGCCTAAATATTGATTGGCTAAATCAATGTCTCCTAACTCAAGTGCGTTTCTAATTTTAGTTGAGCTAATAGAAATGGCATCGATTTCTTGAGCTGATATCTGTCCCACTTCAAAACCATATTGTGTACCAAAAGAAACGAGGTCATTAATATCTGCAGTACGGTTTTTACCAAAACGGTGGTCGTAGCCAATGATGATTTTTTGGATATGCAGTTGGTCTACTAAAACGGTTTTTACAAATTCTTCGGCGCTTAATTGGGCAAAGCTTTCGTCAAAAGGATGGATAATTAGATTTTCAATCCCAATTTTTTCTAGCAAATCAATTTTTTCATTGATGGTATTCAGTAATTTCAAATCTGATTTTCCTTGTAATACCATTCGTGGATGTGGAAAAAACGTAAGAACAGTACTTTCAAATTCTCCATTATTGGTATTTTGAGTCAATTTTTTTAAAATTGCTGAGTGACCAATATGCACTCCGTCAAAAGTACCAAGGGTTAATATGGTTTTTTTGTCGGAATGAAATTCGTTTATGGAATGAAAAATTTTCAAGAGTATTTTCCTTTTAATTTGGATGCAAATTTAAACTAATCTATTCGAAATTTAGTTTCAAAATGAATTCCTTTTGGGTAAAATTTTAAACTATCAATCAAATGTATTTGAAATACTTCTTTTTTAAATAAAAATAAGATTTTTGAAACTTGATTTCAAATCAAAAAACCTAATTTTGGATTTCCAAAGACACCAAATCTATGAAAAGATATTTTCAATTCTTACTTCTTATCTTTTCTTTTTCGACGATGCAAGCCCAAAATGCATCTCCGTGGAAAAGAATTGCCCAAAGTAAAATCACTTTTGCTCAGCAAAGCATCGCCAAAGAAATAAATGATAATTTATTATTTCAATTAGACGAACCTTCCTTAAAGAACTCTTTGAAACCCCTTCTAAATTCTGCTGTAGCCCGTGAGATTGAAATCGAAATACCAAATAAAATAGGAGAAATAGAAAAATTCAAGGTTCGGGAGTTTTCTAATTTCGAACCCGCTTTACAAGCTCAATTTCCAGATATTCGCTCCTATACAGGTGTGGGTTTGACAGATAAAAATGCGTCTATTTATTTTAGTATGTCACCAAAGGGAATTCAAACGATGGTTTTTCGTTCCGACAATGCCACGGAGTTTATTGAACCAATTTCTGGAAATCAGTCAGTATATGAAATTTTTGACTCGAACACAGTAAAGACGGACGAATTTTCATTGTACTGTTCGACAACTGATAAGAGTAGTAACAAGTTATCGAATAAAATTACTACTACTGCTACTTCGTACAGTGGACAATACAAAACATTGCGATTAGCATTGGCTTGCACTGCAGAATACACCACTTATTTTGGTGGAGTACCTCAGGCATTAGCCGCAATGAATGCAACCTTAACCCGCGTAAATGGTGTTTTTAATAGAGATTTAGCGCTGCACTTGAATTTGATTGCTAACAATACTGTTTTACTGTATACAAATGCGGCTACCGATCCGTATTCTCCTTCATCTACTGGGGTTAATGGTGCTTGGAATTTGGAGTTGCAAAATGATTTGACAGCCAAAATAGGAAATGCAAACTATGACATTGGACATTTATTTGGCGCTTCAGGTGGCGGTGGAAATGCAGGCTGTATAGGTTGTGTGTGCCAAAATCCAATATCATCAACTGATTTAGCTAAAGGAAGTGGCTACACTTCGCCTGCAGACGGAAAACCGGAAGGAGACACGTTTGATATTGATTTTGTAGCGCACGAAATAGGACATCAGTTAGGGGCAAATCACACTTTTTCTCATGAAACTGAAGGAATGGGTGTTAATGTAGAACCAGGTGGCGGATCAACAATTATGGCCTATGCAGGAGTAACTGATTATAATGTGCAACGCCATTCTGACGATTATTTTTCCTATGCAAGTAGCACGCAAATCCAAAATAATTTAGCGACAAAATCCTGTCTGATTACAACTGTTTTGTCCAATAAAACGCCAACTGCTAATGCGGGGTCGGATTTTGTTATTCCTAAAGGAACGGCTTTTGTTTTGAAAGGTTCGGGTTCAGATCCAAATGGCGATGTGTTGAGTTATTGTTGGGAGCAGAATGATTCCGCTATAACCGCCACGGGCGCTAATAGTATTGCATATCCAACTAAGATAGATGGCCCACTTTTTAGATCTTTACGTCCAAGTATTTCCCCTATTCGGTATATGCCTGCACAGAATAAATTGTTGACCAATATACTACGATCCACTTGGGAGTCGGTTTCGGATGTGTCTCGAACATTACATTTTACACTTACAGTACGGGATAATGCTGCTGATGGATTGGCTCAAACCAATTCCGATGCTATGATGGTTACAGTAGATGCAACAAAAGGTCCGTTTGAAGTGACATCTCAAAATTCAGAAGATTTGTCTTGGAAACCTTTGAGTCTACAAACGATTACTTGGATGGTTAACAACACGTCTAATCTACCAGGTTCAGCAAATGTAAATATTAAATTATCGGTTGATGGAGGGTTGACCTTTTCAACCGTTTTGAAAGCGAATACACCTAATGACGGTTCTGAACTTATTGTTGTTCCAAATGGCATTACAGGGAAAAATTGCAGAATATTAATTGAACCCACAGCTAATATTTATTATGCAATTAATAAAGAGCCATTTGCCATTGGTTACACCTCAGAATCTAGTTGTGCTACTTATGCATTTACAACACCATTTTTAATTCCCGAATCGCCATCGTACACTGCTAAAACAATATCGGTGCCCGCAACATCTGCTTCCGTTTCGGATGTGAATGTAGCGTTGAATTTCACTCATCAATATTTGTCAGATGTTCAAATAGAGCTGGTTAACCCACAAGGGAAAACAGTACAATTATTTGAAAAAGGTTGCGGAGATTCCAATGGGAGTTTATCATTAAATTATGATGATTTGGGAGGTGCCATATCTTGTAATAAAAACACATTGCAAACAGTTGCGCCTTTTGAACCTTTAAATTTGTTTAATGAATTCAACCCCTCCGGAACATGGAATTTACGAGTTAGGGATGAGTTTGTAGGAGATGTTGGAACCCTAAATTCAGCATCAGTAACTATTTGTACTAAAATCTATACTTCTATGACGCCAACAACAGTAGATTTTAATAATGTTTTAGTTTATCCAAATCCAACTAAAGGAGATTTTGGGGTGTTATTTTCCAGTAAATTTTCTTCGGGGGTAACTATTTCAGTTCACGATATTGTAGGCAAAAAAGTGTATGAAAAGGAATTTCCAAGTGCTCCATTATTTAATGAAACAATTCAGTTAAATGGTATTCAGTCTGGAATTTATTTTTTAACAATTACCGATAGTTATAACACTACGGTAAAAAAGGTAGTTATTTATTAACCTCTGAAGCGATATTAGTTACTTGCCATTAAATGAGGTCATGGTATTTTCTAATCCAGCAGTTCCAAATGATTTTATAATTTCTGAAGCTATTTCAAATCGTTCAGGGAGTTTTGCTTTTTCTTCCTCATCCCATTCACCCAAAACATAATCCACCTGCTGTCCTTTTTTGAACTGGTCACTTATCCCAAAACGGAAACGGGTGTAGTTTTGAGTATTCAAAATCAAATTGATGTTTTTCAGTCCGTTATGTCCGCCATCACTTCCTTTTGGTTTGATGCGAATGGTGCCAAAAGACAGGTTCAAATCATCGGTAATTACCAATATATTTTCCAAAGGAATATTTTCTTTACCCATCCAATATTGAACTGCTTTACCGCTTAAATTCATATACGTATTGGGTTTTAACAAAAAGAAAGTACGCCCTTTGAATTTGTATTCGGCAAGTGTACCTAATTTTACAGTCTCAAAAGAAAGACTTTCTTTTTTGGCTAAAAAATCAAGTACTTTAAATCCGATATTGTGGCGTGTATTGACATATTCGGCTCCAATATTGCCTAGCCCTACAATTAAAAATTTATTACTCACGCTTTTCATTTTGTTTTTTTGGTGTTCGTGAACCTTCGGTTTTATAGTATCTGTATCACTTGCTGTTTTACTAGAGGTAAACAGTTGTGTTATCCATTGTATCATGATACAAAAATAAACTTATTTAAAAGAATCATCCAAAAAAAAAGCACCAGTTGTAGAACTGATGCTTTTTCGTATGATTGAAAAAAAATTATTTTTTTCCTTTTGGTGCTTTTGCAGCCTTTGCAGCTTCTTGAGCCGCTTTCATAGCTGCACGAGAAATTCTTACTTGACAAACCACTGTGTTATCTGGGTGCATTAATTTGTATTTGTCAGAAACTAATTTCGTAACATACAATTTGTTACCCATTTCAAGTGGAGTGATGTCAGCTTCAACAAAATCTGGAAGATTTGATGGTAAAGCTTTTACTTTTAATTTACGAGTGTTCAAACGTAGAACACCACCTGCAAGAACACCTTTAGATGTACCAACAATTTTCACAGGAACTTCCATAGTGATTTCTTTATTGTCAAACAATTGGAAGAAGTCAATGTGTAAAATTTTGTCAGTTACTGGGTGAACTTGAATGTCTTGTAAAATTGCATTAAATGATTTTCCGTTACCCAAATCAATCACAACTGTGTGTGCGTTTGGAGTGTAAACCAAGTTTTTGAATGCTTTTTCTTCTGCTGAGAAATGTACTGCTTGATCTCCTCCGTATAACACGCAAGGAACCGCTCCAGCATTACGTAAGGCTTTAGTAGCAACTTTGCCCACGCTTTCTCTTTCTGATCCTTTAATTGTAATCGATTTCATTGTAAAAAAATATAGTTATTAAAAATATTACATAATAAACTTTCCACTAATGGAATTGTTGTGGTGCACCATGTGCATAACTTCTGCGAAAAGAGGTGCACAACTCAACACTCTAATCTTGTCCGATTTTTTCTTTAACGGAATAGAATCGGTAACTATTAATTCACTCAATTTTGAGTTTTCAATTTTTTCATAAGCCTCTCCAGATAAGATTGGGTGAGTACAAATAGCTCTAACGCTCAACGCACCTTTTTCAATCATTAAATCGGCGGCTTTTGCCAATGTTCCTCCTGTATCGATCATATCATCTACAAGAATTACATTTTTACCTTTCACCTCTCCAATTAACTCCATAGTGTCAATCACATTGGCTACTTTTCTTTGTTTGTAACAAACTACTACGTCTGATTCTAAGAATTTAGAATAAGCGTAAGCTCTTTTTGAACCTCCCATATCAGGAGAAGCAATAGTTAAATTATCCAAACCTAAACTCTTTACATACGGTAAAAAGATAGTAGAAGCAAAAAGGTGATCTACTGGTTTTTCGAAAAAACCTTGGATTTGATCTGCATGTAAATCCATGGTCATTACTCTAGTTGCTCCAGCGGCATCCAATAAGTTGGCTACTAATTTAGCTCCAATTGGCACCCTTGGTTTGTCTTTTCTATCCTGTCTTGCCCAACCGAAGTAAGGAATGACAGCAGTAATATGTCTAGCTGATGCGCGTTTAGCAGCATCAATCATTAATAACAATTCCATTAAGTTGTCCGCACTTGGAAAAGTCGAACACACAATAAAAACACGTAAACCTCTGATAGACTCTTCAAAAGAAGGCTGGAATTCACCATCGCTATAGGTTGAGGTAATTACTTTTCCTAGCGGCACTCCATATGCTTGCGCAATTTGTTCTGCTAGGTATACACTTTTTGAACATGCAAAAATTTTAGCTTCTGGTTCTTGGTGTGACATTCGTATTGTTTATTAATCCTTGACGCTTTGGATAGCATAAGCTAGTTTATACGCCTCGGTTGTAGTTAGTTAGTAGGTTGTGTTTTAACGAGCTGCAAATTTATAAAATTTATCCAACTCTGAAAGGAAAAAATTAAGTATTTTTTGTAGCACGTTTAATTTTATTTTTTACATTTGCACCGTGTTAAAGGAATCGAGGCTTGATTTTGTATTAAACTCCTCTTTTATTGCGTTAAAATAACTGTTGTTATTTTATGTCTGCTAAGCCCGGATGACTGTTTTACTTTTATTTTTTTTTAAAATAAATCAGAAATTCCGAAGTTACAATTTGCCCGGATGGCGGAATTGGTAGACGCGCTGGTCTCAAACACCTGTGGGAAACCGTGCCGGTTCGACTCCGGCTCCGGGTACAAAAGCCTCTTCGAAAGAAGAGGCTTTTTTTGTTTTTAATTAGATTGTAGTTGTTTCTTCTGCAACTCGATTTAGTGGTTTAATTTCTTTTTCTCTCACTAATTTAGCGTATATTTGTTTATTGTTTTTAAAAAATAATTAAACAAAAAAATCAATCTATTTTTCTTTTTTGAAAAAACAGTCCATACATATTGTTTGGTTCAAACGCGATTTTCGTTTGGTGGATAATGAAGCCTTGTTTCATGCCCACCAATCGGGTGTGCCGCTGTTGTTCATTTGTTTTTTTGAACCTAGCGTTATGAGTTATCCCGATTCGGATGTGCGCCATTGGCGATTTATTTATGAATCCATTCAGGATTTGAATAAAAAACTCCAACCGTTCAATTCTAAAATTTATTTTTTTCATGACGAAGTCAAAACTGTTTTTTCCAAATTAATTCAAAAATTTGAAGTAAAATCCGTTTTCTCCCATCAAGAAATTGGAAATAAAGTGACGTATGACCGCGATTTGGAAATGAAAGCGTTTTTCGATGACAATGAAATCATTTGGAAAGAGTTTCAGATGCACGGTGTCATTCGTAAATTAAAATCAAGACAAGATTGGGACA
>JAGNSF010000071.1 GCA_017988155.1 Flavobacterium sp.
CAGGTTATATTAATTTTAGAATGCGCGCGATGGTCGTGTCATTTTTCACTTTTAATTTATGGCAAGATTGGCGTGAATTGCATTTTTTGGCAAGGCAATTTTTAGATTACGAACCCGGAATTCATTATCCACAAATTCAAATGCAATCGGGAACAACGGGTATTAATACGATACGGATTTACAGTCCAATTAAAAATTCTGAAGAACACGATGCGGAAGGTATCTTCATCAAACAATGGTTGCCCGAATTAGCAGAAGTACCTGTTCATTTGCTGCACGAACCGTGGAAAATGAACGAAATGGAACAGCAATTTTATAATTGTACCATCGGCAAAGACTATCCTGCACCTATTGTAAATATCGAAGAAACTCGGAAGTATGCCAGCGACATCGTTTGGAGCTTTCGAAAAAAAGCTGAAGTGAAACAAGAAGGAAAACGAATTTTACAAAAACACGTGAGTAACACCAATAAACCTAAAAATGCGAGGAGTAAAAAAACAAAACCTACCGACTAAAATCTGTATCGTTTGCCAAAAACCATTCGCTTGGCGTAAAAAATGGGAAAAAGTTTGGGACGAAGTAAAATACTGTAGTGATAAATGCAGGTCTTCTAAGTAATTAGTGAATTATTGAGAAAATATTTATGATAAAGAATGTATTAGTTTGGTTTAAAACCGACTTACGAATTGAAGATAATGAAACCTTAGTCAAAGCCATTGCTCAAAGCGAGAAGGTAATTCCTGTGTATTGTTTTGACGATTCTCATTTTGAAACTACAACTTACGGATTCAAAAAAATGGGGAGTTTTAGAGCACAATTTTTATTGGAATCGCTTGAAGATTTGGATGCCAAATTAAGAGCATTAGGTTCAGGTTTGCGCATTGTAATGGGTAAGCCTGAAGTTGAAATCCCTAAATTAGTTCAAGAATATAAAGCGCAAAAAGTCTTCGCCAAGCGCGAGGTAGCTTTTGAAGAAAAACAAACTGAGAAAAAAGTGCAAGATGAATTATTTAAATTACGATGTGAATTAGAAAAAGTAAGCACCAGTACGTTATATCGTGCAGAAGACTTGCCTTTTTCTATCAAAGATATTCCCGATGTATTTACTAATTTTAGAAAAAAAACAGAAAAAGATTCTGAAATCAGACCCCCTTTTGAAGCGCCAACACAAATTAATTCACCCGAAATTTCGCCATTAGAATTACCAACTTTAGAAGCTTTAGGGTTAGCAAAAACTACAATCGATTCTCGTGCAGTTTTACAATTTAAGGGTGGTGAAACTGAAGCTATAAAACGATTAAAACACTATTTTTACGATACGCAAGGTTTATCTACTTACAAAGAAACCCGCAACGGAATGGTTGGTGCGGACTATTCGTCTAAATTTTCGCCATGGCTAGCTATGGGTTGTATTTCGGCACGATACATTTATGCTGAAATTAAACAATACGAAAAGCAATTTGGAGCGAATGACTCAACCTATTGGTTGGTTTTTGAATTGCTTTGGCGCGATTTCTTTCGATTTATGTTTAAGAAATACCAAACCAAATTTTTCTTGTACGATGGAATTAATACAGAGAAAGTAAATTCAAAATCTTTAAATGAGAAATTGCTTAATCAATGGATCAATGGCACAACTACCTCTGATTTTATCAATGCCAATATGCTCGAATTAGAACAAACGGGATTTATGAGTAATCGAGGGAGACAAAACGCTGCAAGTTATTTTTGTAATGAACTCAATATGGATTGGCGATTAGGCGCCGCTTATTTTGAAGAACAACTAATTGATTACGATGTATGCAGCAATTGGGGCAATTGGGCTTATTTGGCTGGAGTGGGCAATGATCCAAGAGGACATCGTTATTTTAATATTGAGAAACAGGCATCAGATTATGATAAAAAGAAATTGTTTCGCAACTTGTGGTTGAAGGCTTAAATTTAATCGGTTTTTGTTTCTAAAACCACCCATTTTTTATCACTGTTTAATTTAAATGAAGCGATGAATTCTTTGTTCCATTCATTGGGTGCTATCAATGATAAAAATTCAATGCCATCATTACCCAAATACATATGATAAGTTTCGCCAATGACCGGTTCAAATGCAAATTTAGCGTTGTACACTAATTCGTTCCATTTGTAATCGTCCATTAGTTTTTGGTATGCCAATTGTAACTCCTGAAATTTGTTTTCAAATTCCTTGTTGACACTATGGATTCCACGAGATTTCCATGCTACAACATCATCCGTTGTAATAACGGGTGCACCCACAGTTGTAGCATACGGAAGTAAACTTGCGTTGTATCCTTGCTCTTCAGAATATACAATATTGTCTGGTTTTTTATTGTCCATGGTTTGTTGATCGTGTTTTTAATGTGGGAATCTGTAACGATTTCAAATTTACAATAATTTGCATTTTAATTCCGATACTTTAGTTGAAATATTTAAGATTTAAAGTGAATTTCTTAAAATTAATTGACTTGGATTTTCAATTTTTGTTTTATTATTTTTTAGAATCATCTCGGCGAGCGTTTTACCCATAAATTCAAAATTGGTGGAAATAGTAGTAATGCCATTTTCTACTAATTTTTTAAGGGGGGTTTCGTTATATGAGATAATGCCATAATCTTTCCCTAATTGCAGATGCTGTGTTTTGGCTTGTTCAATTACTCTGACTAAATCCCTGTCATTTGGAATGATATAAACTGTACCTGACACTACTTTTTCATTAGTAAATTCAGTATGTACTTCGTAGTTAAAATGATGTTCTTGACAAAATTTTTCAAATCCAATTTTCATACCTATCGGTTCTCTAAACCCGGGAAAAATCAAAATTAATTTGGCATATTGCTCTAACTGTGCTTTTCCTTTTTGTAGACCCTCATACATATCTTTCACAAAGTTTTGATATACCGCAGGATAGTTACTAAGATCCGAATTGGTTTGGTCCAAAATAGTCACTGCTTCAACTGGTAGGGTTTTGATGATGTCAGCCGCTTCAGCTAAATTAGTAGGCATTATAACATATTGGGTAAAGTTTCCTTTGCTTTCTTGAATCAATTTTCGAAATAAATGACTATTAAAATGATGGAAATAGATATCAATTTCTGCTTCAGAGCCAACAGATTGCAGAAAAGAATTGTACAAGTCTTCCTTGAAAATATTCAATTCGTCAAACAATAAAAAGATGCGTTGTTTGGGTTTTATTTCAGTGGATTTAATGAAATAGCCTTTCCCTAAAGTAGCATAAATAACCCCTCGCTTTTTTAACTCATCATAAGCTTGAAGTACAGTGTCTCTTGAAATAGAGTGGGTTATGCATACTTTATTTATGGAAGGTAATTTTTCATCTTTGCAAACAATTTTATCTTCAATTGCTTTTTCAATAGAAAAAACAATCTGTTTGTATTTTGGAATTCCAATGGAAGTCTTTACGCTAATCATATTTAATTATTTATTGGCAATTTACAAAAAACTGGTAGGTACCGGTATGGTATATTAAAAATACCTTCTATTTTTGAATTAACTAGTAGTAATAACCATTTTTATGATATCCAAACCAAAAGTAACAGCATCCTCTTGCACCCAATTATTTGGGATACTTCCCAATGGACAGGAAATATATGTCTACGAAATTTCAAATACAAAAGGAATGTCGCTCAAAGTGATGAGTTACGGAGCTACAGTTATTGCTTTGAAAAAAACCTTAAACAACGGAGAAATTATTGATCTGGTCTTGGGTTTTTACACATTACATGATTATATAGCATCCTATTCGCTACCTAGCGCACCTTATTTTGGAGCAACGGTTGGACGTTATGCTGGACGAATTGCAAAAGCCAAGTTTGACTTAAATGGAAATACAATTGTACTCCAACAAAACAACAATGGAAATACTTTGCATGGTGGCTTAGAAGGCTTTAGTCAAAAAGTGTGGCAACTAGAGCAACTCAAAACTACGAACAATCCGTCAATCACCTTAACTTATACAAGTCCCGATGGTGAAGAATATTTTCCAGGGGAATTGAAAGTTAGTATTACCTATACTCTGACCGAAGAAAATGAATTGGAAATTGAATATAAGGCTATTTCAGATTCGGAAACTGTAGTGAATTTAACGCATCATAGTTATTTTAATTTAGAAGGGCAACAAGCCAGCATTTCAGAACAAGAGTTACAAATTAATGCTACAGCAATTGTAGCAACAAAAGACATGATTCCGACAGGAGAACTGATTCCAGTTGCCAATACTGAATTTGATTTTACTACCTCAAAACGCTGCCCAAAATGGATAGATACTACCTTTGTTTTGGATAACCAAAAGACGTTAGTTGCCACTCTTTTCAGTAAAAAAAATAATTTGAAAATGGATGTTTTTACCAATCAACCTGGTTTGCATGTATATGTTGGAGGAAATTGTTTCGATCAAATCAAAGGAAAAGAAGCCGCATCATACCATCAACAAAATGGTATTTGTTTCGAAACTCAAAATTTTCCTGATGCGCCTAATCATGCTAATTTTCCGTCAGCAAGACTATTACCAGGGGACATTTATTTTCACAAAACCATTTATAAATTTCAATCCTATTAAGATGAAAAAAAACATACTACTTTCTTTTTCAACACTTATGCTTTTTGCTTGTTTTTCGTGTAGTTCTCAAACAGAAGTTACTCCAAAACCGGTAGAGCCTATAATTACTGAGCCAACAACCTTCGTAAAAGGAGCCGATATAGGTTGGTTGTCCCAGATGGAAGCTACAGGGTATCGATTTTTGGATCAAGATGGTACACCAAAAGACGGTTTGCAATTATTAAAAGATAGAGGAATCAATACTGTTCGTTTACGCGTTTGGGTGAATCCTTCCAATCATAAAATCGACGGACATTGTAGCAAAGAAGAAACGGTTGTTATGGCAGTTCGCGCTCAAAAAATGGGAATGCGCATTATGATTAATTTTCATTACAGCGATTCATGGGCTGATCCCGGAAAACAAAATAAACCTTTGGCTTGGGCCAATCATACTGTAGCACAACTAAAACAAGATGTGTATAACCACACTTTCGAGGTGCTTTCGGCTCTAAAACAAGCTGGTGTTACGCCCGAATGGGTTCAGGTAGGGAATGAAATTCCCGGAGGAATGTTATGGCCAGAAGGGAGTACCAATAATTGGAGTCAGTTAGCGCAATTCTTAAATAGTGGATACGATGCAGTAAAGGCCGTTGACTCGAAAATTAAAGTGGTGGTGCATGTCGATGAAGGCAACAACAGTGCTAAATTCAAATGGTTTTTTGACGCTGCTACCGCCCAAAATGTGAAATACGATATTATAGGATTATCTTATTATCCGTATTGGATTAAAAAAGATTATAAAGAAACTATTGGTGATTTAATTGCTAATTTGAATGATATGGTGGCTCGTTACAACAAAGACGTGATGGTAGTTGAAGTAGGAGGGGAGTATGATAAAGTTCAAAACACTTTTGATATGTTGAGTGCGACCATTCAAGCGGTTAAAAATGTACCAAACAATAGAGGTTTGGGAGTTATGTATTGGGAGCCGCAAGGAGAAAAAAGTTGGAGTGGTTATTCCTTAAGCGCATGGCAAGCCGATGGAAAACCATCTCCTGCTTTGGATGCTTTTAAGTAATATACGATATACGATATTTGATATACGATTAGTAACTGAAAACTAATTATAATACTAAAACATGCTTTTAAAAGCACTAAGATGAATACACAATTAATCAAAACCACCACTGCTTTTTTCGAAAAGTCGTTTGGTAATTCACCTCAAAAAACAGTTTTGTCTCCGGGGCGAATCAACATCATTGGAGAACATATCGATTACAATGACGGCTATGTGCTTCCGGCGGCTATTGACAAAGTGATTTGCTTTGCTTTTGAAAAGACAAATGCACCAATGTCTACCATTATTGCCATTGATTTGGATGAAAGCTTTGAAATCAATTTAGAAAGCCCAATTACGCTAAGTGAAACTATTTGGACGAATTATTTTAGAGGGGTATTACAACAAATTCAAAAGAAAGGATTAGCAATTGGTAATTTCAATTGTGTGTTCAGTAGCAACATTCCTATGGGGTCAGGTTTGTCATCTTCGGCAGCTTTAGAATGTGGTTTTTTATATGGTTTGAACGAAGTATTCCAACTCGATATTAAACCCATTGATATTGCATTAATGGGACAAAGTGCCGAACATTGGGTGGGAATCAATTGCGGAATTATGGATCAATTCTCCAGTGTGATGGGCAAGGAAAATCAGGTCGTCAAAATTGATTGCCGCAGCTTGGAATACGAATACCATAAGGCTGATTTTAGTGATTATTCCCTAGTCTTATTTGATAGTAATGTCAAACATTCGTTGTTTACATCAGCCTACAATCAAAGGCGTCAAGAATGCGAACAAGGATTGGCAATTTTGACGGCTCATTTTCCAGAGGTAAGCAGTTTTAGAGATTGTACCGAAGCTCAAATATGTAGCATTAAGGACAAAATGACGGAGGAAGTTTTCAAACGAAGTCATTATGCAATCAAAGAAATCAAACGGGTAACTTTAGCATGCGAAGCTTTAGATCGAGGGGATATTTTGACTTTGGGACAGTTGCTTTTTGAAACCCACGAAGGCCTTTCAAAAGAGTATGAAGTCAGTTGTGCCGAATTAGATATGATTGTCGATACACTAAAAAATGAGCCTGCTGTAGTGGGTTCGCGAATGATGGGTGGCGGTTTTGGCGGCTGCACCATCAACTTAATTAAAAAAGGGGAAGAAGAAGCGATTAAAACAAAATTGACACAATTGTACCAAGCTACTTTTGGTATCGAATTAAAAACCTACGAGGTAACTATCGCTAACGGAACCTCAATCTATACTGCTGAATAAATGAAACCATTTGACATCAACGAAGATCCGCATAGACGCTATAATCCTTTGATTAACGAATGGGTTTTGGTGTCTCCTCACCGTTCTAAGAGACCTTGGCAAGGCCAAAATGAAGAATTGCCTACAGCTGTTTTACCACAATACGACCCAAGTTGTTATTTATGTCCGGGTAATGTGCGTACCAATGGAACACACAACCCCAATTATAAAGAAGCCTTTGTATTTGAGAACGATTTTGCAGCTTTAAAACAGGATGAAATCGATTGGAAAACAAATTCAAACACAACCTTTTTCAAGGCACAACCCGAAAGAGGAATTTCGAAAGTGGTTTGCTTTTCGCCCAATCATAACGAAACCTTACCTGAAATGGAGGTTGCAGGTATTGAAAATATTATCCAGACTTGGCAACAAGAATACACTACATTAGGAAATATTGACTACATCAATTACGTTCAGATTTTTGAAAACAAAGGAAGTGTGATGGGCTGTAGTAACCCACATCCACACGGACAAATTTGGGCGCAATCATCTTTACCTACCCAGGTAGAGAAAACTCAAAACAATCTTAAAGCCTATTTTGTCCAACACCAGCGAACTCTTTTACAAGATTATGTTCAGGAAGAATTACAAAAAGAGGAACGTATTGTTATTGAAAACGATCACTTTGTGGCGTTAGTTCCGTTTTGGGCGATTTGGCCGTTTGAAACGATGATTGTGAGTAAACGTTCAATCACTAAAATCACCGATTTCACTTCGGAAGAAGTCAGTCATTTTGCCCTAATTTTAAAACAATTAACTACCAAATACGATAATCTTTTTGAAACTTCGTTTCCCTATTCGTCAGGAATTCACCAAGCGCCAACCGATGGGATTGAACATCCTGAATGGCATTTTCATATGCACTTTTATCCACCTTTGTTGCGCTCATCAACAGTAAAGAAATTTATGGTAGGTTATGAAATGATGGGCGAATCACAACGCGACATCACTCCAGAGAAAAGTGCTGCAATGCTAAGAGAACAACCCGATGTGCATTATAAGGTGAGATGATTTATGAGAAACGATCTTCTATTTACGAACAAAAAACAATACAGCCTAACCAACTTTACACCAAAACCACTATATTTATTTCCGCTATTTAACCAATAAAAACTATGAACCAAAACAGCCTTCAATTAACCGATTACATTGTCTTTATCATTTACTTTTTAGTAGTGTCTATCTATGGATACACCAT
>JAGNSF010000072.1 GCA_017988155.1 Flavobacterium sp.
TGTTTTTAGGATTTTTTATTGGCTACTATTTTTCGCTTGCTGCCGTATTAAAACGCATTTTCTTTTTTGGAATGTTTGTATGGGTTTTATTCTTATTAGTCAGTTTAGGAGCTGCTATTTTCGAAAAAAATCATTTTGTAACGGACCGCCCTGCTATTGTTTTTGCGGAAGTTACTGAAGTGAAGAGCGAACCTCAAAAAGCCAGTCCAGCTACTTTTATTTTACACGAAGGAACTAAAGTCTTTGTAAAAGAAATCTTGGGGAAATGGAAAAAAATTGAATTTACAGACGGTACTGAAGGTTGGATTGAATCCCAAGCTATCAGAGAAGTGAAATAAGGTTTTAGGTTATTTCGTAGTCGCTTTTTGATATAATTTCTGAATCGAAGGAAAAATAAAATCAGCTGTTTTTTGAATTGGATTAAAGAAAATAGAACGATCTAAAGTTTCTTTTTTGGCTAAAAAATGATTGTAATTGATTTTTTCAAAAACACTAAAAAAGATACTTACAATTAAAACTGTTTTTAGCACTTTGAAAAAACCACCACCAGCTTTGTTGACCCATCCTAAATAAGCGAAACTTACCAATTTAGTCAAAAACTTCCCTGCTAAAGACACTCCAATTATCACTATCAAAAAAGTAAGGATAAAAGCAATCACTTGGATGGAATATGGATTCCATTTTACAACACCCGCTAGCGCAGTTTTTGCCATGGAGGAAAATTGGAAAGCCAAATAAATCCCTGCAATTAAAGAAAAAAAGGAGGCTAGCTCTACAAAAAGTCCGTTTTGAATTCCTTTGAACGCAGCGTAAATCAATAAAGCCCCAATAATAATGTCTAAAAATCCCATAGTTGAATTGTAAAAAAGCACAAAGATAAAAGAATTGTCGATTGTCCATTCTCAATTTTCTACTTCTTATCTTTGTAGCTCAAATTTGGTTTCTTTTTGCAATTCGTAAACTGAAAATCATAAATCGCACATCCAATGTCAAGAGACGCACAATTAAAAGAACGCTGGGAACAGCTTGTAACTATATTATCCGATCGGTTTTCGCAAGGCGAAGATTTGGATTTGGATGCCATTATTTATTTAATAGGAATTCAAGAATTAGGAAAATTGCATCGCGAATTTAAGAAAGATGAAAAACTCAATCTAATGCACATTGCTATTTGTAGATTGCTAGAACCTTACGGTTATTACGAATTTGAATTTTTTGACGAAGAAGGTTGGCCTCATTACAAAGTAAAAGAGGAATTACCACCTTTAAAAGCAGGAGAACAATCGGTATTAATGAAAGAGGCGATTGTGAATTATTTTCTGGAAAGAGAATTAATTAAGTAAGAGCGTTAGTAGTAAATACCAATCGAGGTTTCACTTTTCACTAAAAAATCGTAATTTTGCACCTTTACCAAAAGACGGATGATAGATAAGATAAAAGAATATATTAGCGAAGCACAAGGGTTTTCCTCACAAGATCCAGCAGAACTAGAAGCTTTCAGAATTAAATTTTTAGGAAGTAAAGGACTTTTAAAAGAGTTATTTGCCGAATTTAAAAATGTTCCTAATGAACAGAAAAAAGAATTTGGACAAGTAATTAATTTATTAAAAACGTCTGCTGAGGACAAAGTAAAGTCTATCCAAGAAGCTTTAGAAAGTAAAGAAGAAAGCAAAGGATTTTATGGTGATTTAACTCGTGCTGCTGAGCCGGTTTTGATTGGGTCGCGTCATCCTATTTCGTTGGTTAAAAACCAAATTATTGATATTTTTTCAACCGTAGGTTTTAACGTGTCTGAAGGTCCAGAAATCGAAGACGATTGGCACAATTTCACTGCCTTGAACTTGCCAGAATACCATCCGGCTAGAGATATGCAGGATACTTTTTTTATTCAAACCAATCCTGATATTTTATTGCGTACGCATACTTCATCTGTGCAAGTGCGTTATATGGAAAATAACAAACCGCCAATTAGAACGATTTCTCCTGGGCGTGTTTTTCGTAACGAAGCGGTTTCTTCTCGTTCGCACTGTATTTTTCACCAAGTAGAAGGCTTGTATATCGACAAAGACGTTTCTTTTGCTGATTTAAAACAAACCTTATTGTATTTCACAAAAGAAATGTTTGGGAAGTCAAAAATTCGTTTGAGACCGTCTTATTTTCCTTTTACAGAGCCAAGTGCTGAGATTGATATTTATTGGGGCTTGAAAACGGAAACTGATTACCGTATTACCAAAGGAACAGGTTGGTTAGAAATTGGAGGTTGCGGAATGGTTGATCCTAATGTTTTGAAAAACTGCGGTATTGATCCGGAGGAATACAATGGTTTTGCTTTCGGAATGGGAGTGGAACGTATTGCGATGTTGCTCTATCAAATCGGAGATATTCGAATGTTTTACGAAAACGATGTTCGTTTCCTAGAACAATTCAAATCAATAGTATAATAATTAATTCGCCCTTTTTGAAGTAATATTTAGAAAGGGTTTTTTACAATATGAAGAAAGACATCATCATCCCCGAAGTAGAAAATGTTTTCATGGCGGTTGTTCAAGAATGGAGCGATGAGTTCATGGAAAAAGTCTGGTATGCTTATTTAGTAAACGATTCTGATTTCCAACTAGACGGAGTAATGGTCGTTTCTAAAGCCTTTGGAACCATTGATGGAGAAATGAAAAAAACCTCGCTTTTGCGTCATGCTTTTGCTGAAATCCCTGAGGTTTCGGTGGCTAAAATCGAATTGATTGAAAAAAGCGTATTGGCGTTGAACAATGAGTTTATGGTCACTTTTTTTATAGGCAATACTTTGTATGACAAGAAATTTATTTTCAAAGCAAATAGTATAAACGAAGCGAATCAGGAAGAAGTGCCAATTCTATTTGTAGACGGTGTAATTGTTCGATAATATATCCTAAAAAAACCGCAGATTCGCTGAATTAGTATAATAAGTGAATCTGCGGTTTGTTTTTAACTATATAGTTTAATAATTCTATTTTCCTTCTCGGCGTTTTTTAGCGGTCCAGCTAGAATAGCCCAGCACAAAAACCCCAAAAACTATATAACCAATAGCTCTGAAATAATAGCTATTGTCGGCTAATTGTGTTGCTATAGGTGTTGTCCCTGATAGGTACCAAGTAGAAAAACCAATCATAAATAGTCCCCAAAAAACGCCTGTTTTTACCTGATATTTCCATCTTTCGCTCATAATTATTGTATTTAATCTAGTTGATCTGTCAAGTTTTTGAATACTTTTTTGGCATTTTTTCCTTCATATAAAACACTATACACGGCGTCAATAATGGGAGTTTTAGCGCCATAGCCTTGATTCAATTGGTAGGCACTTTTAGTAGCATAATAGCCCTCAGCCACCATACTCATTTCCATCATAGCACTTTTTACAGTATAGCCTTTCCCAATCATATTTCCGAACATTCTATTTCGAGAAAAAACGGAATAACCAGTAACCAATAAATCGCCTAAATAAGCCGAATCATTGATGTTGCGTTTCATTTTATGGACTTTTTTGATGAACTTTTTCATCTCTCGAATCGCATTACTCATCAAAACCGATTGAAAGTTATCTCCATAACCTAAACCATGAGCCATACCTGCAGCTACTGCGTAAATGTTTTTTAACATCGCTGCATATTCAGTGCCAATAATGTCATCGGTAATTTTAGTTTTGATGTAATTGCTAGATAGATTTTTTGCGACAATGGTTGCTTTTTCAGGATCTCCACATGCAATAGTTAAGTAGGAGAGACGCTCTAATGCTACTTCTTCGGCATGGCAAGGACCAGTTATAACTCCAATATTTTCAAATGGAATTCCGTAATTGTTGTGAAAATGTTCTCCAACAATTAAACTGGTTTCGGGAACAATACCTTTAATAGCCGAGAAAATGATTTTACCTTCAAGCGAACGGGTCAAATTACCCAATTCAGTTTCCAAAAAAGCAGAAGGAATAGCAAAAATCAGATAATCGGCATAAGCAACGGCTTCGTTAATATCGTGGGTTAATCGTAGTTTATTGGTGTCAAACTCAACCGAACTTAAGTAATTCGGATTGTGTTTTTCGGTTTTGATATGTTCAATTGCAGCTTCGTTACGCATATACCATGAAATCTCTGGTAAATTAGTACATAACATTTTCGCAATGGCGGTAGCCCAACTACCTCCACCAATAACTGCAAATTTTAAATTTTCGGCCATTTTATGTATTGGATTTAATCAAAAGTAGGTAAAAAAATTAAAAAACACCCATTTATTCTATTTGAAACTACCAGACTTGATAGGCTTTAGCAATAAAATGATGATTTTTTTTAATTATTTTTTTCAATAGTACACAATAAAAAATAATAGTTTGCGTTGTAAACTATTATGAATGAAGTTTTTATAATTAAAATGCACTTTGAGTTAGTTAGTTTTGTTTTTTGTATTTAAAAAAGACGTTCCACAATGAGCTAGTAGAACGTCTTTTTATTGTTTATTAATAACTCAATTCAACAATTTCACGAAGTTTCTCTAAAGTTATATTTTGTCTTTCTCCTAAAGCTTTCCATCCTCTTTCTTCAAATCTACTGACAATAAAATCAGCGGTATTTTCAATATTGGAAGCGTTTTCAGAGATTTTAGTTTTCATTCCCATGGTATTGTAAAATGCTACTGTTGCTTCAATGGCTTTACGTGCAATTTCTTCATCGGTTCCTGTCAATTGAAACACTCGTTTTCCGTATTGCGCTAATTTTTCTTTTTTGGTATCAAATAAAACGCGGAAAAGATTAGGACCAATAATAGCCAATGTTCTCGCATGGTCAATATTGTACAACGCAGTTAATTCATGTCCAATCATGTGAGTCGCCCAGTCTGACGGCACTCCTTTTTGAATCAATCCATTTAATGCCATGGTACAACTCCACATAAAATTAGAAGCTAAGGCATAATCTGTTGGGTTTTCTGCTACTTTAGGACCTACTTCTAGTAGGGTTTGCAGAATACTTTCTGCAATTCTATCTTGTAAATACGCTTCGTGAGGGTAGGTTATATATTGTTCCAAAACATGTACATAAGCATCAATAACCCCATTTTGCAATTGTCTTTTTGGTAAAGAAGCAATTACAGTTGGATCACAAATTGAAAATTTTGGAAACATGGCTGAGCCTCCAAAATCACGTTTCTCTTGTGTTGCTTTTATAGAAACTACCGAACCTGAATTCATTTCACTTCCTGTAGCTGGCAAAGTTAGAACGGTTCCAAAAGGCACCACATTAGCGCCTTCTTTGAAGATGATTCTTTTTTGCAGAATGTCTAGTGGATTGCCTTCAAATTTGGCAGCAGCCGAGATGAATTTTACGCCATCAATTACACTTCCGCCCCCAACAGCTAGTATGAAATCTATTTTTTGTTCGCGAATGATTTCTACCGCTTTCATTAAGGTTTCGAAATACGGATTGGCTTCAATTCCACCAAATTCCACCACGTCAAACCCTTCTAATGCCGATTTTACTT
The DNA here is from genome assembly GCA_017988155.1 of Flavobacterium sp. GTDB lineage: Bacteria > Bacteroidota > Bacteroidia > Flavobacteriales > Flavobacteriaceae > Flavobacterium. Next base: position 5,503 of record JAGNSF010000072.1, read on the forward strand.
GATCGTAAACACCATTCTTAAAAATGCTTCCGCCGCCATAAGCCACTAAGATTTTTGATTCTTTAGGTATTAAAGTGCTTAATTTTTCTATTTCTCCTTTTCCAAAAACTAATTTGACAGGATTGTATAATTCAAAGTTTAACATAAGAATAAGTTTTATTAAAGATACATTATTACAGAGTTGTTTGTAATGAACGACTGATAATTATAGTATTTTATTTTTTATAAAAATTGTTGTGATCAATGTATTCCCAAACTTTTGGAGGGAGCAAAGGCAGTACATTTTTTCCTTTTTTGATGTTTTCCCTTATAGATGTAGAAGAGATTTCTACAACTGGAGCATCAATCAAATGGATTTTTGGATGGTTTTTAAACAGCGGATTTTCAGCTGTAGCATCCAGTCTTGGATAGACATAGATTTCGTGATGCGCCAAAATTGCTTCGTAATTTTTCCATTTATGAAACGACTTCAAATTATCTTCGCCCATAATTAAGGAAAACGCATGCTCAGGATATTTTTCTTCTAAATGAACTAAGGTATTCACCGTATAATTGGGTTGCGAAAGTTTGAATTCAATATCGGAAGGTTTAATTTTCGGAAAATCCTCCGTTGCTAAAAACACCATTTCTAATCGGTGATGATCAGCCAAAAGAGTACTTTTCTTTTTCAATGGATTGTGTGGGGTAACCACCATCCAAACTTGATCTAAATCGGCATGCTCCACCATGTGGTTGGCAATTATCAAATGCCCCACATGAATAGGATTAAACGTTCCGAAATAGAGTCCTATTTTCATTTTATTTCTTTTAAGGCAATAGGCAATAGCCATAAGCGATTAGCTAAGATCTATTGCCTTTTGGCTAATGGCTTTTGCCTTGTGTTACAAATTCCTTAACTAATTGATATGCTTCGTCTAAAGCCACTTCCAAATCGTAGTTTTTTATAATGACGTCAAATTGCGGAGCGGTAGCCAATTCTACGTGGGCTTTTGCTATACGCATATTGATTTTCTCATCGCTTTCGGTAGAGCGTTCTTTCAATCTGCGTTTGAGTTCGTCCACACTTGGTGGTTTCACAAAAACAGCTAAAGTTTCTTTTGGAAATTTAGACTTAATACGCAATCCGCCTGCTACATCAATATCAAAAATCACATTTTTGCCTTTGGCCCAAATACGTTCTACTTCGCTTTTTAAAGTCCCGTAAAAATTATCGCGGTAGACTTCTTCCCATTCGACAAAATCTTCGTTTTTGATGTGTTGTTTGAATTGGTCTAATGACATAAAATAATAGTCTTTTCCATTTACTTCTTCGCCACGGGCTTCTCGAGTAGCTGCTGAAATGGAGAACTCCAAATTCAAATCCTCTTGCTTTAATAAATGCCTAACTATGGTAGTTTTTCCCGAACCCGATGGAGCCGAGAATACGATTAATTTCCCTTTCATACAATTCTAATTACAGTACATTCAATACCTGCTCCTTAATTTTTTCCAATTCGTCTTTCATTTGAACGACTAATTTTTGCATTTGTGCGTGATTCGATTTAGAACCCATGGTATTGATTTCGCGTCCCATTTCTTGGGTAATAAAACCTAATTTTCTACCATTGGCTTCTGTTCCTTTGATAGTTTCTAAGAAATAATCCAAGTGATTGGTCAAACGCACTTTTTCTTCAGTAATATCTAATTTTTCTAGGTAATAAATCAATTCTTGTTCAAAACGATTTTCATCAACGGCTACTTTTAACTCCGTAATAGCGTTGTGTAAACGGTCTTTGATAGTTTGAACGCGTTCATGATCTAATGCCAAAGCTTCGTTCATGTATTGACGAATATTAGCAATGCGCAATTGAAATTCTTTTTCTAGTGATTGTCCTTCGTCTTTTCTAAAGTTCAAGATATTTTGCAGGGCTTCATCTATAGCGGTTGTGATTTGTGCCCAATCATTTTCGTCAATTTCTTCACGCTCAATTTTCATTGTATCCGGCATACGAATCGCCATTTTCATCAATTCCACTTCATTAGCCTCAGCATAAACAGCTCTTAATTGTTCCATATATCCTTTCACAATTGGCACATTGACTTTGGTCGAAGTTTGTTCGGCAGTACTTTCGATAAAAATCGAAAAATCGACCTTACCTCTTTCTAATTTAAGTGCAATTTGGTTACGTAAGCCCAATTCCATTTCGCGGTAAAGCGAAGGCATTCTCACATTTAAATCGAGTCCTTTACTATTTAAAGATTTTACTTCTACCGTGATTTTTTTGGTTGGTAATTGTAAAGTGGCTTTACCAAAACCAGTCATTGATTGTATCATATATGAATTGTGTAATAGCTACAAATGTATTGAAAATTTAGGATTTCTTTTGCGTAACCAGATAAACCCCGCCAAAAATTAGCATTGCCGAAATTATTTTAACGCCGTTTAACTCGTCTTTTCCTAATCCGATGGCGAAAATGGTGGCGAATAGCGGTTGTAAATAGATAAAAACAGCTACTGTATTGGGGCTCAATTCTTTCATTGAAAGTAAATTCAATAGGTAGTTGATAAAGGTGGAAAAGAAAATCACAAAGCCAATTTTCCAGAAAATGCTATTGGG
>JAGNSF010000073.1 GCA_017988155.1 Flavobacterium sp.
AAATAAAAACAAAGAAAATGGCTGATATCGTTCAAGAATTTAATGAGTACCGTTCTAAAATGAACGAGAAATTATTGGCAGACAACAACAAAATTGTCAAAAGAATCTTTAACTTGGATACCAATGCTTATGCCGAAGGCGCTTTAGACGTAAAAACAAAAGAACTTTTAGGTCTTGTTGCTTCAGCGGTGTTGCGTTGTGATGATTGTGTGAAATACCATCTAGAAACAAGCTACAAGGAAGGCGTGACCAAAGAAGAAATGATGGAAGCTATGGGAATTGCTACTTTAGTGGGTGGAACCATTGTAGTCCCTCATTTGCGAAGAGCATACGAATTTTGGGAAGCTTTGGAAAATAATTAATTTAACAATGAATCAATTGCTACATTTAGGAATTAATTCATTTACACATTAAAACATGATATTAAGAGCAGATAATTTGGTGAAAACCTATAAAGGCCGTAGCGTCGTAAAAGGAATTTCAGTGGAAGTAAACCAAGGAGAAATCGTAGGTCTCTTAGGTCCTAATGGTGCTGGGAAAACGACCTCATTTTACATGATTGTAGGTTTAGTGAAACCCAATTCAGGAAGTATTCATTTAGACAATTTGGATATTACCGATTATCCCATGTACAAAAGAGCACAAGCTGGAATTGGTTATTTAGCACAAGAAGCCTCTGTTTTTAGAAAACTAAGTATTGAAGATAACATTTTAAGCGTATTGCAATTAACCGACCTGTCAAAGGCTGAACAAGAAGCTAAGATGGAAAGTTTAATTGCCGAATTCAGTTTGGAACACATACGCACCAATCGAGGTGATTTACTTTCTGGAGGAGAAAGACGTCGTACTGAAATTGCACGTTGCTTAGCTACCGACCCGAAGTTCATCTTACTAGACGAACCTTTTGCAGGTGTAGATCCTGTAGCGGTAGAAGATATTCAGCGAATTGTAGCGCAATTAAAAAATAAAAACATCGGTATCTTAATTACTGATCATAATGTTCAAGAAACATTAGCTATTACTGACAAAACCTACTTAATGTTTGAAGGTGGTATTTTAAAAGCTGGTATCCCTGAAGAATTAGTAGAAGACGAAATGGTTCGTCGCGTTTACTTGGGACAGAATTTTGAATTGAGAAAGAAAAAATTAGAATTCTAATTCGGCATTAAGAACAAATGGAGCAACCGGACAAAGAAACATTAGAAAAATGGCACAAAGATCCAAACAATTGGAAATGGGGTTGCATATACTTTAACAAAGAAGACCAGCGTCTATTGCCTCCTAAAAGAATAGCTTGGATGGGATGGACAGTGAATTTCGCTAATCCAAAATCGGTACTACTATTTATAGTTCTTCTTATATTTTGCCTTCTAATCGTTCTCTTCGCTGAATCGTTAAAATAGTTACATTAAGCTAAGCGATTCATTTTTGAAAAAGCATTATTGGCTACCGATAGTAAAACATACAATACTATCACTAAAGGAATTCCGGCGTATTGAAAAACAACAAGTAAAACCAATGAACTAAGTAAAAAACTAAATTGAAGTGCATTTTTCTTTAAACTCATTTGCTTGATTTTCAATGAGAATAAAGGGATTTCAGCATTCAGCATGTAGACACTTAACAATGTAATTCCAATCAAAACGAAAGGGTTCGTTAGCAATTCCAACACAAAAAACGAATCCAAATCACGTAATACCAAAGGTAAACTCAAAATAAAAAGGGCATTCGCAGGGGTTGGCAAGCCAATAAACGAATCGGTTTGGCGGGTGTCAATATTGAAATTGGCCAGACGATAACAAGACCCTAAAGTAATTAAAAAGCCAATAAATGGAAATGGCTCAACAATCCAATCTAATTTCGGAAAACCACTCGAGCTTCCCATCATTTGATACATTACAATTCCTGGAACAACACCACTGGTTACCATATCTGCTAAAGAATCCAATTGCAATCCTAAGGGACTAGACACTTGAAACAAGCGGGCGAAAAAACCATCAAAAAAGTCCAAGAAAATACCCAGGCTTACAAAATAAAAAGCCATTTCAAAATCATTCTTCAGAGCAAATACCATAGCAATACAACCGCAGAAAAGATTGAGTAAAGTAATTGTATTCGGAACCTGTTTTTTTATCGTCATCATACTGTATAAATAACTGTCTTGGGCGCAAATTTAATATATTTAGTGAATGCTAAAACCTTTGCTCCCTGTTTTTTCTCTTGAACTTCTCCTTTATTATTATTTGTAAGCTATAAATAGTAACTCTTTATAAAAAAGTTTAATTTTGAAAACAATTGCAACATACCCAACTATGAAATTTCTTACCCTGCAAAAAATAATTGTATTCACACTCTTCTGGATGAGTATTCCGTTGAGTTTTTCACAAACAATACCCCTTTCGGAAGAAGCTCAAATAAGCGTATTGACCTGTGGAACAAGCAACGAAGTGTATGCTTTATTTGGTCATACCGCCATTCGGGTAAACGATAAATCAAATGGAATAGATGTGGTATATAATTATGGTGCCTTTGATTTTGACACTCCAAATTTTGCATTACAATTTGTTAAAGGCAATTTGCAGTATTTTGCTGTGGCGAATTCATATCCTGATTTTATTGCTAATTATTCTTATGAAAAACGTTCCGTATACGAACAAGTTCTCAATATTTCGGCACCACAAAAACAACGATTATTTGCGCTATTAAACGAATCATTATTGCTAGAAAATCGCGAATACACCTATAAATTCATCGACCAAAACTGTACTTCAATGGCGGTTGCAGTTATTAATAAGGCAATCAACCAAGAGGTTATTGTAAAAAAAGGAGATCTCAAAACCAGTTATCGAAGTATATTATATCCTTATTTCAACAACCATTTCTATGAGCAATTAGGAACGAGCATTATATTTGGCCCCAAAACGGATCTAGCTGGCACAGCCATTTTTCTTCCATTCGAATTAAAAGAAAGTTTGAATCAGATCCAATTAGGCCAAAGCCCTATTGTAAAACAAAACAACACACTTTTGGAATTTAAACCAGAACCTAATTCCTCTTGGTGGAACAATCCGTATACTTACCTAGTCGTATTAGCATTTGTACTTCTCATAAACAAAAAAACAACTGATACTGTTTATTTAGCTAGTATGGGAGTATTTGGAATTGCATTTGTCATTTTAGGCTTTTACTCTACTCATTTAGAACTAGGAAACAATTACAACATCTTGTTATTCAATCCAATACTTCTTGTTTTACTTTATTTCGCAAAAGCAAATAATACAAAGTGGATGAAATACACGCTAACAATCAACTTAATTGCATTAGGAATCTACACTTTACTACTACTTAACAAAGCGCATTTTTGGATTGTAGCACCTTTGATTATTACCAGTTCCGTTGTATTAGTAAGAGGTTTTTGGAAAAAAGAAATATAATTTACGAAGTACGAGGTATGAATTAAGAATGTAGCAATTTAAAAATGTAACAATTCCTGATGTTTAATTTGAGAGAGTGTTCAGGATTCAGCTCAAAGTGTTCAGGTTATACTACTTAAATGAACTGTAACAGACCAAGCGACTTTCTTATATTTCCTTATATGACTTATATGGTTCCAAATTAAACACAAAGAGCACAAAGAAGGCTCAAAGACTCACTAAAAATAGAATAATTGAATAATTTAAAAATGTTACAATTCGCCTAATTAGCAGTATATATTCCCCTCTCGAGAGGGGCTAGGGGTGTGTTAGTCGATTTAGGATATACGAGCTACGATTTGCGATATCTAGAGTGTTCAGGATTCAGCTCAAAGTGTTCAGGTTGTACTACTTAAATGAACTGTAACAGAGCAAAGCGACTTTCTTATAATTCCTTATATGGTTTAAAAATATACGATTTACGAGGTACGATATACGATCCCGTCGCTTCGGGACGATATTCAAACTACAAGGCGTTCCCCTCTACAGAGGGGCTAGGGGTGTGTTAATTGATTTAGGATATACGAAGTACGATTTACGAAGTTTATTTAGAACTTCATGATAAAAATCTTTGTCGAATAGTGAACATTAGAACATGGAACGCTGAACAAAGAACGGAAAACTGACAACCGAAAACTGACAACCGACAACAGATAACTGATATTACTTCCCAAAGAAATCCTTCAATATAATCTCTGTAAACATTCGAGCGCCTTCGTCATTTAAATGTCCGCAAGAAGAAAAATACTGATCCCCTTCAACTGCATTCTCATAATTATGAATTTCAGGATATTTGGATTTCACTCTATCAAAATAATCCATGCCTTTAACATTGGAACACATGGGCGTCATTAAGGCAATCAATTGGATATTGTTGGCTTTACAAATCGCTTTTATCTCTTTATAATACCGATTATCCAAAGGTTTCATGTTGCGAATATCATTTTTCATATTCCCTTTTTTCTTACCACCCAATGGATGATACCCCAAATTATCGAGATAATTAGTAGGGACTTGACGCCAACTGCGGTTCATTTCGCGAAAACCAATTTTAGCATCAAAAGCCAAATAACGGTAAAACGGAATATAATACAACTTCCAGAAATCTTGCTCCACCGAAAAATGATTTTTTATAATTTCAGAATCGTGAAGATAAGGAAGAAATTGAGCGGATATTCCGGCGTCACGGGTTTCGTTAGCCAAATTCATATCGGTTTCCAGAATCAATTTTTTAATTACAAATTTTCGTTCTACCATCAGCTTCAACAACAAGGAGGCTTCAAACAAATGCGAAGCACTCATGCCATAATTAAAGGTCCTGATTCCTTTTTTTTCAAAGAGTGGCGCCACAAAATGATTATTGGCTCGGGAGGAACCTAAAAAAACCACATCGTATTGTTGCGGACTAGCATGATAGACATATTCGATTTTTCCTCTAGTAGACGATTGCTGAAAAATGGCTGTATATCCCCAATCTAATACTACTGCCAAAAACAAGACAGCGATTAGTATAAAGGCGATTAAACGGATGAATTTTTGCATTAAAATTGAAAATATATAAATTCTTTATAATCAGAAAAAGTACCCAAAGCCAAAATTGCGGCCAAACACAAGACTAATTTTATACCACTGTACTTTCCTGAAATAGGTTCTACTTGAGTTCTAGAATTCCACTCTACCACAACAAAAGCAGCAATCAAAAAGAGCAACTCATAATTGTATCGCTGATTTTTAAGAAATTGGGAGGCGAAATGTTGGTCAGTAAAAATCTGTTGAATATAGTGCAACGCTTGGCTAATTGAACTCGCTCTAAAGAAAATCCAAGCCAAACAACTCAACATAAAAGTCATCAAAATACTACCAAAAACGCGAACTGATTCCCAATTGCGTTGCAAGACCACCGTTTCCATATTGGTTCGATTGCGTTGTAAAAGTAAAAGCGGCAGAAAATAAATGGCATTGATCAATCCCCAGGCGATAAAAGTCCAATTAGCGCCATGCCAAAAACCACTGACTAAGAAAATAATAAAGGTATTTCGAATTTTCATTCCCATACCTCCACTACTCCCACCTAAGGGAATGTATAAATAGTCACGAAACCAAGACGAAAGGGAAATATGCCAACGGCGCCAAAACTCAGCTATATCTCTGGAGAAATACGGATAATTAAAATTACGCAATAGGTCAATCCCGAACAACTTCGACATTCCTAAAGCCATATCCGAATAACCCGAAAAATCGCCATAAATCTGAAAAGCAAAATAGACCGCTCCCAAAATCAGCGACAGTGAATTCATCGAAGAATGATAATCAAAAATGGCATTGGCATAAGTCGCACAAGTATCGGCAATGACAACTTTTTTGACTAATCCCCATAAAAATTGGTAAACGCCTTCTTTGGCTTTTTCAAAATCAAAATGACGTTTGACTTTTACTTGTGGCAATAAATGCGTAGCGCGTTCAATTGGCCCAGCGACTAACAACGGAAAGTAACTTACAAAAAGTGAATAATCAACAAAATTCGTTTCGGCCTTAATGCGTTTCAAATAAATATCAATTACATAGGACAAACCATGGAAGGTGTAAAACGAAATCCCAACAGGCAATACAACATTCAACAACAACGGACTTGTCGATAACCCAATCCCATTCAAAGCTTCGGATAGCGAACTAGCAAAGAAATTATAGTATTTAAAAACGCCTAGGAAACCTAGATTAACGCCAATACTCAACCAAAACCAAAACTTTCGTCCCAAATCCGTTTTCCCCTTTTCGATTCGGAGACCCGTATAATAATCTAAGAAAGTAGAAAATACCAATAAGAACAAAAAACGCCAATCCCAACACGAATAAAAATAATAACTCGCCACAATCAATACCGCATTTTGACTGGCTTTGTTTTTATTAAAAACAAACCAATACAGTACAAATACTATCGGCAAAAAAACCGCAAAAGACAACGAATTAAAAAACATAAATTGGGGTGTCGAAATTTAAACCGCGAAATTAAGATATATTCTTTTTACAAACTAATTTTATATACGAGCTACGATTTACGAGGGACGATATACGATTTGATAATGTAGCAATTTAAAAATGAAACAATTCGTCTATCTATTGCTAAACGTTCCCCTCTTCAGAGGGGCTAGGGGTGTGTTATTTGATTTAGGATATACGAGTTACGATTTACGATATAGGAAGGGTTCAGGATTCAGCGGTAAATATTCAGGATGAACTACTTAAACGCACTGTAGCAGAGCGAAGAAACTTCTTATTTTTCCTTATATGACTTATATGGTTTTAAAATGTACGATATACGAGTTACGATATACGAGTTACGATTTTCAAACCACAAGACGTTCCCCTCTTCAAATCGAAGATTCAACGATTCCAAAAAAAATCAATAAAAACTAGAGTTAGAGGGGCTAGGGGTGTGTTCTATAATTTAAGATATACGAGTTACGATTTACGATATAGGAAGGGTTCAGGATTCAGCGGTAAGTATTCAGGATGAACTACTTAAATATGCTGTAACAGAGAGAAGCGACTTCTTATACTATCTTATATGACTTATATGGTTTTAAAATGTACGATTTACGACATTAGATATACGATTTAATAATGTAACAATTTGAAAATGTAACAATTCGTGTGAGTAGCAGTATACATTCCCCTCTATAGAGGGGCTAGGGGTGTGTTATTTGATTTAGGATATACGAGTTACGATTTACGAAGTTGAATCTACACAGTTTGGGACAACATTAGATTAATGAATATTAATCAACGAATATAGACTTCGACAGCCTCAGCCAACCAACAACCAACAACAGATAACAGATAACAGACAACAACCCTTTTGCGCCTTCGCGGCTTAGCGGCTAAACATAAAAAAATCCCCAAAGAAATTTTCTCAAGGGATTCGTATGCAATTCGAGTAAGAGTATTACTTATCCAACACTTCAAAAGTTGAATTCATACTCTTAAACTCCGGTACAATTTTCTTCATTTGGCTAACGATAGCGTCATTATCAAAAACATCTGAACCTGTGATTAATTCAATAATATCTTGATGTAAGTCTTCGAATTCTTCTTCCATCTCTTGTGCTATCATAATTTTTTCATGATGTGTCGGAATAGTCTTCGCGCTATCATTCAACAACTCTTCGTATAATTTTTCTCCTGGACGAAGCCCCACTATATCAATTTTAATATCAATATCAGGAGTAAAACCAGCCAATTTAATCATCTTACGAGCTAGATCATAAATCTTAACGGGTTTACCCATATCAAAAATATAAATCTCGCCTCCATTACCCATAGCACCCGCTTCTAATACCAATTGACAGGCCTCGGGAATCGTCATAAAATAACGGATAATTTCCTTATGTGTAATGGTTACTGGTCCGCCTTCTGCAATTTGTTTAGTAAATAAAGGCACGACCGAACCGTTAGATCCTAACACATTTCCAAAACGAGTCGTAATAAATCTAGTTACAACACCTGTATTTTCTTTTTTATGTTTCCATTGTAAGGATTGTACATACTTCTCCGCAATACGCTTACTTGCACCCATCACATTCGACGGAT
>JAGNSF010000074.1 GCA_017988155.1 Flavobacterium sp.
TTTAAAATCAAAAAAGGAATTAGTATTGTTTTAATCGTTTTTGGATTAGCATTAATGGCTCAGGGTTGGTTCCCTAAAGAAAAAGAAATGGTTAAAAATGCTTGGGAGAAAATAGAGGATAGATAAATATAAACTTCTAAACACACCTAAGGTTTTAGCCGGGTTTTTGTACCGACACTTCGGGAGAACCGGAGTAGGAGCAATAATTTATCTAATTTTAAGATTGCTTCGTGCCTCGCAATAAAACAAAAAAAGAGATACATTGCTGTATCTCTTCTGGAGGTATCGTCCGGATTCGAACTATAACTTTACTTAATTTTTCCTAAAAATTAATCATAAAAAAACCTCTCAAAAAGAGAGGTTAATTCAGAGGCATCGTCCGGATTCGAACCGGAGTAGGAGCTTTTGCAGAGCCCAGCCTAGCCGCTCGGCCACGACGCCAATTGTTTATTGGGTTGCAAATATAGCAAAAACTTTAAAGTTTAAAAGGCTTATGGTAAAAACTTTATTGTTAATAAGTATATCACTTAGCTATTAATTTCTATACTCTTCCAATTCAATGGTAACTGCTTCAACATCACCACCAATAGGCGGATTGATTTTAGAAACGCCAATTTTAATTCGGGAAACAGCAGGAGCTTCAGCAAAAACACGAACAATAATTCGGTGTGCTACATGTTCTAATAATTCAGAACGAATTGCCATTTCTTCTACCACAATTTGATTCAAAAGTACATAATCTACGGTATCCGTTAATTGGTCTGAAATACACGATTTACGCAAATCTGTTTTTACTTCTAAATCGACTCTGTAATCCGAACCAATTTTACTTTCTTCAACCAAACAGCCGTGATACGAAAAAGTGCGAATATTTTTTAGTTTAATAGTCCCCATTTTTGTTATTTTCTGGATAAATTTTTATCACTTTGATGCGATAAAAGTACAAAATCTTTTGTTTTTTTGGTTCTAAACCTGAATAATCCACCCTCTACATCAACGAATCACCAACTAATTTGATAACTTTGCTTTTCAAAATTTTTAAAATGGCATCAGAAGAAAAATCATTGCATTTCATCGAACAAATTATAGAAGACAGTTTAGCCTCTGGGTTTCCTCAGGACCAATTGCGTTTTCGTTTTCCACCAGAGCCAAATGGGTATTTACACATTGGTCACGCGAAGTCGATTTGTTTGAATTTTGGTTTGGGTTTAAAGTACAATGCGCCTGTAAATTTGCGTTTTGACGACACTAATCCAGCTAAAGAAGAGCAGGAATATGTAGATGCTATTAAAGAAGATTTGAAATGGTTGGGTTTCAATTGGACTGAAGAATTGTATTCCTCTGATTATTTCCAACAATTATACGATTGGGCGGTGCTAATGATTAAAAACGGAAAAGCCTATGTTGATAGCCAAACTTCAGAAGATATGGCTGCTCAAAAAGGTACCCCAACCCAACCTGGAATTGACGGACCGTATAGAAACCGTTCTGTTGAAGAAAATTTAGCTTTGTTTGAAGCGATGAAAAATGGAGATTTTCTAGAAGGAACTCACGTTTTGCGTGCTAAAATTGATATGGCATCGACTAATATGTTGATGCGTGATCCTTTGATGTACCGTATTTTACACCGTCATCATCATAGAACAGCTAACGAATGGAAGATCTACCCAATGTACGATTATGCACACGGGGAGAGTGATTATTTAGAACAAATTTCACATTCTATTTGCACCTTAGAATTTGTAATGCACCGCGAATTATACAATTGGTTTTTGGATCAAATTTATGATGCCAATAAAGTGCGACCAAATCAATACGAATTTGCGCGTTTGAACCTGAATTACACTGTAATGAGTAAAAGAAAACTCTTGCAATTGGTTCAAGAAAATTTTGTTGATGGTTGGGACGATCCAAGAATGCCTACCATTTCAGGTTTAAGGAGAAGAGGTTATACTCCAAATTCAATTCGTAAATTCTGTGATATTATTGGCGTAGCTAAAAGAGAAAATGTAATTGATTATTCGCTTTTAGAATTTTGCTTACGCGAAGATTTGAATAAATCGGCACATCGTGTTATGGCGGTTTTAGACCCTGTAAAAGTGATAATTACGAATTATCCAGAAGGAAAAGAGGAGTGGTTGGACGCTGAGAACAATCAAGAAGACGAAAGTGCAGGTTTTAGAAAAGTGCCTTTTTCTAGAGAATTATACATTGAGAGAGAAGACTTTTTAGAAGAAGCGCCGGCTAAGTTTTTCCGTTTGAGTTTAGGAAAAGAAGTGCGTTTAAAAAACGCCTATATCATTAAAGGAGAATCTGTTGTGAAAGATGCAACTGGAAACATTACTGAAATTCACGTTTCGTATGATGAAGATAGCCGAAGCGGAAGTGGAAGTGAAGCCAGTCAACGCAAAGTATCTGGAACCTTACACTGGGTGTCAATTGCTCACGCGATAGAAGCTGAAGTGCGTTTGTACGATCGTTTGTTTATTGACGAGGCACCAGACAGCCACAAAGAGAAGAATTTCTTAGAATTTATGAATCCTAATTCACTGCAAATTAGCACTGGATTTGTAGAACCAAGCTTACAAACCGTTCAAGCGGGAGATAAATTCCAGTTCCAACGTTTGGGTTATTTCAACGTTGATAAGGATTCAACGGTTGAAAAGTTAGTTTTCAATAAAACCGTAGGATTGAAAGATGCTTGGGAAGAAAAAGGCAAGAAGGAAGAAAACGTATTGATGAATACGCAAAAAGAAATCAACAAATACGTTAAAGAAAAAGAGGTTTCAGCTGCTGAATTACTATTGAAGATGATTGTCGAAAACATCAAAACCATTGATAATTTCAGCTTAGTTAACCAAACGATTGTAAAAAACATCAAAAACGACAACAATTCGTTATTGTTTGCTAATTTAATTTTGGAACATTCGGACAAAGTAAATCCAGCCGACATTGATTCAGAAGCTTTATCAAAATTATATATCATGTCTTTAAAAAGTCAATTGGCTTTGGTTCGTATTGCGGTTTTACAAAATTTGATTCACGACCCGATTCATTTGGATAGTTTCAAATCGATTTTATTTGAATTAAAAGCATCAGAAAAAAACGAAACTGTTTTATCTCTTTTGAACCAAATTTAAAAAATCACAGGCATAGATTTTATAAATTAAAAACCCGCTCCATAGTGGGTTTTTATTATTATAATTAGTTCTTATTGTTTTATCTTTTTCAATTGATTTAACTAATTAAAAACGACTTAAATAAACCTATTTTAAAGTGTTTTTTTCTTTTTTGCAACCCAACACATCATTTTATAAAACAAAAGCCGTTCACGGCTTTAAAAAGCGTTTTATCTAATAAAAAAGCACTTTAACGAGTTCTTAACCTACAAAAGAATAAAATTGTTGTATCTTTAAAGTAGGAACCAATAAAAAATAGAAATTATGTCAAATACTTCAGGAAATTCTTTATTAGCACTTTTAACAGGCGCATTAATTGGAGCTGGAATTGGAATTTTGTACGCTCCAGATAAAGGAACTAAAACTAGAGAAAAAATCAAAGATGGTTTTCAGGATGCTAAAGACGATTTGAAACAAAAACTAGATGAAGTTACAGAACAATTAAAAAGCAAGCTGACGCATTCAAAAGATAATTTTGAAGATTCGTTTGAAGATATGGTTTCTAATGTTAGTCATAAAACCGAAGATCTTATTTCTTTTTTGGAACAAAAATTAGCCGAACTGAAAGAGCAAAATGCTAAGCTTCAAAAATAATTGCACCTCAAATCTCAGATTATGGCTTTTGAAGAAATAAAAAATCAAACCGAACAAATTCAAGAACACGCAAAAGGCTATCTTGAAACCAATATGGAGTACTACAAACTCCGTGGTTTTAAAGTTTTAATGCAATCGACTACTATGATTGTTAAATTCCTTTTAATAGGAATTTGTTTGAGCATGGTAATTTTGTTTGGTTCTATCGCTGCGGCATTTGCAATTGGCGCTTATTTAGATAATATTGTTTTAGGATTTTTATCCGTTGGAGGGTTTTATTTAATCCTATCTTTATTATTGTTTTTAGTAAAAGATAAGATTGTTGAAGGACCTATTTTAGAGAAATTTTCTACCATCTTTTTTAATGAATAACCATGGCTAAAAAATATTCCTCTTACGATCAAATCAATGCCGATTTAGAAATGCTAAAGCTGGAGAAAGAAATCCATTTGCAACATATTTTGTTAAACATTGATAAAACTAAAGAATCGCTTCAGCCTGAAAATTTGTTTCGGGAAGCTTTAGCATCTTTACGATTAAAACTGTCCAATTCTTATGGAATGATTTTACAAATCGCTATTCCGTATCTAATCAATTGGCTTATCAATAAAAAAAGAGGCGATTAAGCCTCTTTTTATTTATTCTTCGTCTTCAGTAGCGGTTTCTTCTTCACTAATTATTTCTTGAATAACAGGCGTGTCTTTTTTCTTTTTATTTCTACTTTTCATAACTTCACCCACCTGGTTACTTGCACTAAAGCTGGCAATCATATTATTTAACATATCGCTACCGGCTTGAGGAGAATTGGGTAATAGAATTAAATTAGAATTAGTGTCAGCCCCAATAGCCTGAAGCGTGTCGTAATGCTGTGTAACAACGATTAGCGCTGAAGCTTCTTGTGAATTTATACCCACTTTGTTTAACACATCTACACTTTCAACCAAACCTCGAGCAATCTCCCTTCTTTGATCAGCAATACCTTGTCCTTGTAGTTTTTTACTTTCGGCTTCGGCTTGTGCTTTTGCCACAATTCTAATTCTTGACGCTTCTGCTTCAAATTCGGCAACTGTTTTTTCTCTATCTGCCGCATTGATTCGATTCATTGCATTTTTAACTTGAATGTCTGGATCAATGTCGGTTACTAAAGTATTAATAATCGTATAACCATAGGTTGTCATCGCTTCATTAAGTTCTCTTTTTACAGCGATTGCAATATCGTCTTTTCTTTCAAATACATCGTCTAGTTTTAGTTTGGGAACTTCAGCACGAACCACGTCGAAAACATAGGAAGTAATTTGATCGTGCGGATATTCTAATTTATAAAATGCATCATAAACGGTTTCTTTCACTACCATAAACTGAACTGAAACTTTAAGTTTAACAAAAACATTGTCCTTGGTTTTGGTTTCGATAATAACATCCAATTGTTGAATCTTAAGATTGACTCTACCTGCTATCCGGTCAATCAAAGGAATTTTTAATTGAAGACCAGACTGTCTAATACTTAAAAATCTTCCAAAGCGTTCAATAATTACTGCGGTTTGTTGTTTCACAGTAAAAAAAGAAGAAAACAAAATAATGATGGCAATAAAGCCAAAAATGATTAAAAATGCATTCATAATATAAAGATTGGGTTAATAATGATTAAATATACAAAAAAAGCCTCTATAAAGAGGCTTTGATTTTATAATGTTGCTATTGCTTTTTGAATTCGTTGAATGGTTTCTTTTTTGCCAATTATCTCTGCAATGTCAAATAGGTGAGGGCCTTTCAAAGCGCCCACTAAACTCAAACGGAAAGGCTGCATTATTTTTCCCATTCCAATTTCGTTTGCTGTCATCCAATCTTTTACAATGGTTTCAATATTTGCAGCAGTATAGTCTTGAATTCCTTCTAAAACAACAATCAAATTTTGCATGAAAGCAGGCGTTTCCTCTTTCCAGTTTTTGGACGCCTTTTCGTCATAAGAACTTGGCGCTTCAAAAAAGTAGTCGCTCAATTCCCAAAATTCAGAAACAAAATTCGCACGTTCTTTAATTAAAGAAACAATGGTAATCAATTTGTTTTCTTCAACAGTAATTCCTTTTTCACTCAAAATAGGAGAGAAGGCTTTCGCCAAATCAGCGTCTGACTGTTGCATCAAATACTGGTGATTGAACCATTTATTTTTTTCAGGATCAAATTTAGCTCCCGCTTTATGCACTCGGTTTAAATCGAAATTTTGTACTAATTCTTCCAAAGAAAACAATTCTTTTTCGGTTCCGTCATTCCAACCCAATAAAGCTAAAAAGTTAACCACAGCTTCTGGGAAAAATCCTTTTTCTCTGTAACCCGGTGAAATCCCCTCTTCGGTTTTCCATTCCAAAGGAAACACCGGGAATCCCATTTTATCGCCATCTCTTTTAGATAATTTTCCGTTTCCAATGGGTTTTAGAATCAAAGGCAAATGCGCAAATTCTGGCGCATCCCAACCAAACGCTCGGTACAACAAAATGTGTAACGGCATAGAAGGCAACCATTCTTCACCACGAATTACGTGTGAAGTTTCCATCAAATGATCGTCCACAATATTCGCTAAATGGTAGGTTGGCATTCCGTCACTTTTAAACAATACTTTATCGTCTAACAAATTCGTTTCAAATTTTACGTCTCCACGAATGATGTCTTGTAAATGCAAAGTTTCATTTACCGGAGTTTTAAAACGGATAACATACTCTTCTCCTGCTGCGATTCTTTTTTCGGTTGCTTCTTTTGAAAGCACTAACGAAGTATCTAATTTTTCTCTGTTGTGGTGGTTGTAAATAAATGTTTTACCTTGTTCTTCGTGTTGTTTTCTATGCGCGTCCAAAGCTTCTGCTGTATCAAAAGCATAATACGCATTTCCTGAATTAATCAATTGATCTGCATAGTTTTGGTACAAAAGCTTTCTTTCGCTTTGACGGTAAGGACCAAATTTTTCATTTTTTCCAACAGTTTCATCTGGAGCTATTCCCAACCAATTAAGTGCTTCCAAAATATATTCTTCGGCTCCTGGAACAAAACGATTTTGATCGGTATCTTCAATTCGTAAGAAGAAAGTTCCGTTATTTTTCTTGGCAAACAAATAATTAAATAAGGCGGTACGAACCCCACCGATATGTAAAGGTCCTGTTGGACTAGGTGCAAAACGCACACGAATTGGCTTTGACATGATAGCTTTTTTATCTTTTTATTCTTGTGCAAATATAGCTTCAAAAATCGTGATATTTTGATTGATTTTTTAACAGTGGTGTATTCCTATAAATTGTTACTTTTATTGGTTAAAAATAAAGCTGACCCATTTGTCAACAGAAGGAGTAATATATCAAAAATTAGAAGCTTTCATTCGGAAGTTTTATACCAATGAACTGATTAAAGGAATCATCTTCTTTTTCGGTTTGGGATTACTGTATTTTATTCTCACTTTAAGTATTGAATTCTTTCTTTGGCTGCAGCCAACAGGACGTACTTTTTTGTTTTGGTTGTTTGTTTTAGTTGAATTAGTTTTATTAATTCGGTTCATCTTGTTACCGACCTTTAAGTTGGTTAAACTACAAAAGGGAATCGATTATAAACAAGCTTCTGAAATCATTGGGAGCCATTTTAACGAAGTAGGAGATAAGCTGACTAACTTTCTTCAGTTGGCACAAAACAAAGAACAATCGGAATTGCTATTGGCGTCCATTCATCAAAAATCAATCGAGTTACAACCTATTCCGTTTACTAAGGCTGTTAATTTTAAAGCTAATAAAAAGTATTTGCCATGGGCGATGGTACCATTGGTTTGTATTTTGACTTTTTACGCAACTGGCAATGGAACCCTTCTTTCTCAAAGCCTTGACAGAGTAGTACATTATACTTTGCCGTTTGCGCCGCCAGCACCATTTCAATTTAAAATTATGAATACTTCTTTAACCACCGAAGAGAATAAAGATTTCACCATTCGGGTGAGAACTGAAGGAAAAGTGGTTCCCGAAAAAACAATGATTTTTTTCAACAACGAAAGTTATTATATGGAGTCCGTTCGTTCGGGGGAGTTTGAGTTTAAAATCACCAATCTCACACAAGACTTGAATTTTCATTTAGAAGCGAATGAAGTTAGTTCCAATGAGCATCAATTAAAAGTTGTTGCAGTGCCTTCAATCACGAATTTTGAAATGCAGCTGCGTTACCCGTCTTATTTAAAAAAGAAAGCTGAAATTATTCAAGGAACGGGTAATGCGATTATTCCCGAAG
>JAGNSF010000075.1 GCA_017988155.1 Flavobacterium sp.
TGAAAAAATGTTACGAAGACGAAACCTTAAACGTGTCTAAAGAAGATTTTGATAGACCCGCTAATCTTGGTATAAAAGTAGATTGTTATTCGAGACCTGCTGCGGTAGTGAAAGACTCTACTGACACAGAACAAAGTACCGAAGAATTCGAATTATAGTTCCTACATCAGGAGCTATTTCCCGCCATTCACTGTATCTTTAAAGCTGAACCCCAGCTTTAAAGGATGCCGTTGCTGTCAGGGCTAGGGGTTGTGGTTGCAAATAGACGAACCAACTCTACAATACTGTTTTTCATTTCATGACCTAATACCAAAAAACATGATTAATAAAAAAGTATCCTCCATACAAGAAGCCCTTCAAGGAATTGAAGACAATATGACACTTATGTTAGGTGGCTTCGGATTGTGCGGCATTCCAGAAAATGCTATTGCCGAATTAGTCCAAAAACAAACCAAAAACCTCACTTGTATTTCCAATAACGCAGGGGTTGACGATTTTGGTTTAGGCTTGTTATTACAACACAAACAAATCAAAAAAATGATTTCTTCCTATGTGGGAGAAAATGCCGAATTTGAACGTCAAATGCTTTCTGGAGAACTTGAAGTAGAGTTAATTCCGCAAGGGACATTAGCTGAACGTTGCCGAGCAGCACAAACCGGAATTCCAGCTTTTTTCACTCCAGCTGGCTTTGGAACCGAAGTGGCAATTGGCAAAGAAACCCGAGAATTCAACGGGAAAATGCACGTTTTAGAACACGCCTTTCAAGCTGATTTTGCTATTGTAAAAGCATGGAAAGGAGACACCGCAGGCAATCTTATTTTCAAAGGTACTGCGCGCAATTTCAATCCGTGTATGGCAGGTGCTGCAAAAATCACCATCGCCGAAGTCGAAGAATTAGTCGAAGCGGGGACTTTAGATCCTAATCAAATTCATATTCCGGGTATATTCGTGCAACGTGTTTTTCAAGGAGAATTTTTTGAGAAAAGAATTGAACAAAAAACGGTGAGAATAAGAATGTAACAATGAATTAATTTAAAAATATACCAATTATGCCCCCTGAAAATATAATTTTAAATAAATCAATTGATTTCTCTTTAGACATTATTAGCTATTGCGAAATCCTAGAAGAGAAAAGAAAATTTGTAATTGCAAACCAATTATTAAAGTCTGGAACAAGTATTGGCGCCAATATTCATGAAGCTCAAAATGCAGAAAGTAAAGCTGACTTCATTCACAAGATGAAAATCGCAGCTAAAGAAATTGAAGAAACAAAATATTGGTTGATCCTTTGCGAAAAAGCAAAATCATACCCATTTAATGAAAATTTAAAACAAAAAATTAAAGAAATTTCATTAATCACATACAAAATAATTGCGACTAGTAAAACGAAGTAACTTAAACCCATTGCTACATTAATTAATTGATAAATTGATACATTAAAGCCATGTTAACAAAAGAAGATATTGCCAAACGCATCGCACAAGAAGTCAAAGACGGCTATTACGTGAACCTAGGGATTGGAATTCCAACTTTGGTGGCAAATTATGTTAGAAACGATATTTCGGTTGAATTTCAATCGGAGAACGGAGTTTTGGGCATGGGACCTTTCCCATTTGAAGGCGAAGAAGATGCTGATTTAATCAACGCAGGAAAACAAACCATTACCACACTTCCCGGAGCGAGCTTTTTTGACTCGGCATTGAGTTTTGGAATGATTCGTGGGCAACATGTTGATTTAACTATCCTTGGCGCAATGGAAGTGGCTGAAAATGGCGATATTGCCAACTGGAAAATTCCAGGAAAAATGGTCAAAGGAATGGGTGGGGCTATGGATTTAGTGGCCTCTGCCGACAATATAATAGTAGCCATGATGCACGTTAACAAGGCAGGAGAAAGCAAAATTCTTAAAAAATGCACCCTCCCACTTACAGGCGTAGGTTGCGTTAAAAAAGTCGTGACTGAATTGGCGGTTATGGAAATCACTCCAAAAGGATTTAAACTAATCGAACGCGCACCAGGTGTAAGCGTAGAATATATCATTGCTGCAACAGAAGCGAAACTAATTATTGAAGGAGAGATTCCTGAAATGC
Organism: Flavobacterium sp.; assembly: GCA_017988155.1. Classification (GTDB taxonomy): domain Bacteria; phylum Bacteroidota; class Bacteroidia; order Flavobacteriales; family Flavobacteriaceae; genus Flavobacterium. The sequence goes on from JAGNSF010000075.1 coordinate 2,091, forward strand.
AAATTGACTAAGTAATCTGCTAAATTTCTAATTTGCTACACCACTAAAAAATAATGGGTCGAAATGGCTTTGCAAAAAAAAAGTAAAAAAACTCAAGTGAATTGTAGTTTTGGTTTTTAAATACTATTTTAGCTTTGTTACTTTTTTTTGCAATTTCTAAAATAAAGCAACAAAAAAGGGTACTATCCTTACTTTTAGGACTGTCTCCTAGATTAAAATAATGTAAATTCAAACCCAAACTATCCCAAATGAAAACAAATGCCCTTGCCCTTTTATTAATGACTGTTTTGTGCGTATCCTGCAATAATTCAAAAACAAACACAAGCACTACAATTATAACCGAGAAGACAGCTGGAAATGACAAAGCTCAAATAGAAAAACTCATTAAATCGGTCAATTCGTGGGGAGGTTCAGCAAATGGATCTTACGGAATTACCTATTACACGATTGACAAAAAAACAGGAAACTGTACAGGTATTGATAGAAAAAAACACCAATTAGAGCTCGAAAAATTAAAAAAGAGTGACTATTTCAGCGCAGATTTTATAGAAAATTTCAATCAAATTGGACTTAAACAAGACCAACTAATCAAAACAAAAAAAATCCCCGCTTGGAAACCGAGCGAAGAAGTGAATCCTTTTAGAAACTCCAGTCCTTGGTGTAACTGTCAAGATGGAGGCGACATGAAAAAAATTCAAATTAAAATAATTGATTTAAACGACCAAAAAGGCAGTTTAAGTTGGACTTGGAGCGAACCCGATTACAGCAAAGGATTTGAATACAAATTTAACGTAGAGAAAGAAAATGGAAAATGGAAAATCGCGTATCTAGAAGGATTTGATTTTGAAAAGAACACCAAATTGGAATAACGAAGACAGAATAGCTGATTTTTTTAAACGCTAGTTAAAACTGTCTCGCCCTAAAAGTATACTAAATTTCCAGCTAGTGCAAATCCAATGCATTCAGTCCAAAATTATTGGTCTGGTTTTTAGATGCTGAAACAAGTTCAGCATGACAGGAAGAGACAGGTTTTGTCTTTGTCATGCTGAACTCGTTTCAGCATCTTTCCTTGCGCTTGAAATAAATTTAAGAAAGTTAATCTAAGGATAATGCTTTTTCGAAATTAAATCTTAACGTCTCTTATAAGACAGACCGCGTTAGGGATGGAAGCGGCATCCTTTTGTTTTTAGATTGCCGCGTCGTGCCTCCTCGCAATGACTGAAACAAAAGATACAGCGCATAGCCCGGCCAACGCCCAAAAAATAAAAAACCTGCAAAGCATTGAAGTTTTTGCAGGTTTGTTTTTTATACCTAAAAGGTTATTGAAACCTTTCTAATTTTATAAATTCTCGAAGAAATCGTTTCCTTTATCGTCAGTAATGATGAAGGCTGGGAAATCTTTCACGGTAATTTTGCGCACCGCTTCCATACCCAATTCTTCAAAATCCACTACTTCTACTTTCAAGATGTTGTCTTGTGCCAAAATAGCGGCTGGGCCTCCAATAGAACCTAAATAGAATCCGCCGTAGGTTTTACAGGCCTCCATTACTTGTTTGGTTCGGTTTCCTTTGGCTAACATAATCATGCTTCCACCTGCTTTTTGGAACTCTTCTACATACACATCCATACGGCCTGCGGTGGTAGGTCCAAAACTTCCTGATGCCATTCCGTCTGGAGTTTTAGCCGGTCCTGCATAATAAATGGGGTGGTTTTTAAAATAGTCTGGCATTGGTTTACCCGCATCCAATAATGCTGCGATTTTGGCGTGAGCGATGTCACGGGCTACAATCAAAGTTCCGTTTAATTTCAAACGGGTTTTAATTGGGTATTGCGACAAATCGGCCAAAATATCTGCCATTGGTCGGTTCAAATCTACCTCAACTGGCGCTTCCAGATGCGGAGGCGTAGCCGGTAAAAATTGTTTGGGATTGGTTTCTAATTGCTCTAAAAAAATACCGTCTTTGGTAATTTTTCCTTTAATGTTTCTATCTGCCGAACAAGACACTCCCAATCCAACCGGACAAGAAGCAGCGTGACGTGGCAAACGAATTACTCGTACATCGTGTGCAAAATATTTTCCGCCAAATTGTGCTCCAATGGAACTTTCTTGGCAAAACTCTAATACTTTTTTCTCCCATTCTAAATCACGGAAAGCTTGACCTGCCATGTTTCCAGAAGTGGGTAAATTATCGAAATAACCTGCAGAAGCTTTCTTTACAGCTGCCAAATTTGCTTCGGCAGAAGTTCCGCCAATCACTAACGCCAAATGGTACGGCGGACAAGCCGAAGTACCCAAATCTTTGATTTTTTGACGAATGAACGTCTCCATCGATTTCTCATTCAACAAGGATTTAGTTTGTTGGTACAAAAACGTTTTGTTAGCCGAACCGCCTCCTTTTGCTAAAAACAAAAACTCGTACGAAGTCCCTTTTTTAGCATAAATATCAATTTGAGCCGGTAAATTCGATCCTGAATTTTTTTCTTCAAACATCGAAATTGGAACAATTTGCGAGTAACGTAAATTCTTGTTTTGGTAGGTATTGAAAATTCCTTTGGACAACCATTCGGCATCATCGGCTCCAGTGTATACATTTTCACCTTTTTTAGCCATTACAATCGCTGTTCCGGTATCTTGACAAGAAGGTAACTGCCCTTCTACGGCTACGACTGCATTTTGCAATAAATTGTAAGCCACAAAACGGTCGTTATCTGTCGCTTCAGGGTCGTTCAAAATGTTGTTTAGTTTTTGCAAATGTGAAGTTCGCAACATAAACGAGACATCGTTCATGGCTTCTTGTGCTAGCAATTCCAATCCTTTTGGATCAACAGTTAAGATTTCTCTGTTGCCTAATTGTTCTACTTGTACAAAGTCGGAAGTTAGTTTTTTGTATTGTGTATCGTCTTTCAAAATCGGATACGGGTCTTGATATATAAAGTCCATTATTGAATTTTTAGAGGAGTAAAGTTACGGAATGTTTGACATTTACCCTTTTATTAATTTGCAAAATTACTATACTTTTTGTCTGTGCTTAGTGTGAAAAATTAACTGCTAAAAAAGTTTAAATTAAAAAAACCAACTCGCTACAAAAATGGCAGTGATCACACAAATTACATCTACTAATAACATAGTTCCGAGAGCATAGCGCGTATTTTTAATATTTACAGAACCAAAGTACACTGCAATAACATAAAATGTACTTTCGGCACTACATTGAAATATACTACTTAATCGACCCGTTAGAGAATCTGCACCAAAAGTATTCATAGAATCAATTAAAAACCCTCTTGAACCAGCAGAACTAAACGGACGTAACATGGCTACAGGAAGTGCGTCAGTAATTTCTTTACTAACTCCCATATTAGAGAAAATAAAAGCAATCCAGTTACTGATTATTTCAAATAAACCACTGTTTCTGAATAAAGAAATAGCAACCAACATAGCTAAAACATAAGGGAAAATTACAACTCCCGTTTTGATTCCGTTATTAGCTCCAACCACAAAGGATTCGAAAACTGTTGTTTTTGCTTCTGTGAATTTTTTCTCTTTAACGAAAGAGAATATCAACGTGAAAGCAATTATAGCAACTAATATTAGAGCAGAAAGGTTACTTGTAAAATAGTTTTTACCAATTAAATCCAATGAATTTACATACATCAATAAGCCCACAATAGCTGCAATTAAAACCATTAACGACACCACTAAAGAAGCGCTTTTAAAATTAATTTTTTGCTTAACTCCTACGATTAAAAACGCTGCGATAGTCCCTATAAAAGATGTAATAATACAAGGCAACATCACATCGGCAGGATTGCTAGCGTTAGCTGCTGCACGATATCCAATAATAGATGTGGCAATTAAGGTTAGTCCAGAAGCATGCAAACACATGAACATGATTTGTGCATCACTAGCTTTCTCTTTTTCAGGATTGAGTTCCTGTAAACTTTCCATTGCCTTTAAACCAAAAGGAGTCGCAGCTGAATCCAATCCAAGGAAATTAGCAGCAAAGTTTAAAGTCATGTACGAAATAGAAGGATGGTTTTCTGGAACTGAAGGAAAGACTTTTACAAATACTGGGCTCAAAATTTGGGCTAATTTACCCGACGCTCCCGATATAATTAATAACTCCATCAAACCACAAAAGAAGGCTAAATAAGCAATAAGAGGCAAAATCAAATCAACCAAAGTGCTTTTACAAGTGGCTAATAAACCATCCGATTTTTGAACGCCACTATAGATTTTAACTGTTTTGTTTGCGTACACATAAGTAGTATCTGTATTGATTACCATGGTTTGATCAGGTGCTTTCGTAATACTGTCTTTGACAAAAGCTGGAACTTGTTCCAAATACTTTTCAGCAACCAAAATAGGATCGTCTTTTTTCCCATTTAATAAATGATCAATTGTATAATTGTCACCCGAAAACAAACTAAAAACAACAAATACGATGGAAGAAATAAAAATAACCAACCAAAATCTACTTAATACCATAATTTATATTTTTTGTAAAAATATAGATTTAAACCCAATGGATTTAAAAAAATACAACACTAATTACAGAATTTATCACCAATTCAATTGATGCAATCTGTGAAATTTGTGTTTCAATTAAACATGAATAATCTCGTCTTCAATCAATAAATCCTCCCGTCTCAAACGAAGGAAAATTTGTGCTACGGCAATCGTGTCTTTTTCGCAATAGGTTACAATTCGGTCGATGTCTTTTTCTACATAAAAAACATGTCCCACCTGACTACCATCGATATCGCCTTTTGAGGAAGGAATTCCCAATACTTTACACATCAATTTTAACGAAGTAAAATGTTTGTAATCGCCAAATTTCCATAACTCCAACGTGTCTAAATGTGGGATTTCCCATGGTTTTTTGCCAAATAAATTCAGTTTATTAGGAATAGGAATTTGATTGATAATCATGCGACGCGCTAAAAACGGAATGTCAAACTCTTTAGCATTATGACCACACAAAATATGTTGGGCCTGATTAAAATGATTGTTCAATAAATTATTAAAATCGCGTAAGATTTTCTTTTCATCGCCAAAAAAAGAAGTTACTCTAAAATTACGCACGTCACCTTTAATTACAAAATAGCCCACTGAAACGCAGACAATTTTTCCAAACTCAGCCCAAATTCCAGCACGGTCATAAAATTCCTCAGGACTGAAATCGTCTTTACGTTGGTATTGGGTTTTGTGTTCCCAAAGATCTTTCATTTCGTCGTCAAGCGAATTAAAATGTTCTTCTTCTGGAACCGTCTCGATGTCTAAAAAAAGAATGTGATTGAGGTTAATTTTTTCGATCATGGGATATATGGGTTAGATAGTTAGACTATTTAGATTTTTAGATGGTTAGATTTATGAATCGCTAGATTATTAGAAAATAAATATACTAAACTACCTGTGTTTTTAAGATTAAAATCTATCTAAATTTCTAATAATCTAGAAATCTAAGAAGTCTTATTCAAAAAGACTTTGTTGTGTGCTTGGGTTTTCATGTTCAAGCAACCACTTTTTACGCCACAATCCTCCCGCATAACCTGTAAGTGAACCATCTGTACCAATTACGCGATGACAAGGCACCACAATCCACAAGGGGTTTTTACCATTTGCAGAGGCAACAGCGCGAATCGCTTTTGCATCGCCGAGTTGTTTGGCTAATTCCAGATAACTCATCGTTTTTCCAAAAGGGATTTCGCATAAGCCTTTCCACACTTTTTGCTGAAATTCAGTCCCAACAGGATTCAATTGGAAATCAAAATGGGTTCGTTTTCCATCAAAATAGTCTTGCAGTTGCGTTACCGCTTCTTGTAAAACAGATGGAATGACTTCGGAAACAACTCCTTCATCGGCAATAGCGATTGCTGCAATGCCATTCTCATTCCCTTTAATAGTGGCTATGCCTAATGGTGTTTGGA
>JAGNSF010000076.1:0-2174 GCA_017988155.1 Flavobacterium sp.
TTACTTCGCGTAAAGCAAATTGAAGACAACAAAGGAAAAACATTAGTTTCTGAAGGCATAGATGCCAATTACCAAGACATGATTAATTATGCTGTTTTTGCATTGATTTTAATGAAATAAATTAAATTATATCTCAAATACTAAACTATGATCAATCTTAAAAATATCCTTACCCAGTTTTCAAGAATTTTTGTTGGGATTCTATTTATTATTTCAGGATTAATCAAACTGAATGATCCTGTAGGTTTTTCTTATAAGTTAGCAGAATATTTTGGTGAGCCGGTTTTCAACCTACCTTTTTTTGTTCCATTCTCACTAGCATTAGCGCTATTTATAGTCATACTTGAAGTGGTTTTAGGAGTTATGCTTTTGTTAGGATATCAATCGAAACTTACAGTTTGGTTATTATTATTGCTAATCATTAAGTTTACTTTCTTGACATTTTACTCTGCTTATTTTAATGTGGTAAAAGATTGTGGTTGTTTTGGAGATGCTTTGCATTTAACCCCATGGGAATCCTTTACAAAAGATGTTGTTTTGTTGTTCTTTATCTTGATTTTGTTTGTCAATGTAAAATTGGTTCAGCCTTTATTTACGGCTAAAATCCAACATTTATTGGTTGGAATCAGTTTGGTTTTATGTGGAATTATGGGGTATTGGGTTTTAAATCATCTGCCAATTATTGATTTTAGACCTTTCAAAGTGGGTAATAATATCCAAAAAGGAATGGAAATTCCAGAAGGAGCGCCGCAATCAGTAGTTGAAATGGTATTTATTTATAAAGTAAATGGAGTAGATACTGAATTTACCGAAAAGGATTTGATGAATATTCCAGCCGGAGCAACTTTTGTGGATCGAAAAGACAAAATAATTGTAGAAGGATACGTACCTCCTATTCATGATTTCACAATGGAAAAAGAGGGTTCTGACTACAAAGAAGAATTATTAGTTGAGCCAAAATTGGTACTCTTTGTTGCTTATGATTTGGTTCTTGCAAATAAAGAAGGAATGCTACTTTTAAAAAATGTACAAAAAGAAGCCGAAGCTAAAGGATACAAAGTTATTGGTATGACCGGTGCTACTCAAGAGCAAATTGAAATAACAAAAAAAGAATACGGATTTACATTTGACTTCTATTTTTGCGATGCGATTGCTTTAAAAACAATAGAAAGAGCGAATCCAAGTATTGTCATTTTAGAAAAAGGTACTGTAAAGCAAAAAGTACATTATAATGACATTGAGGATTTAAAATTATAACTAGTTAATAGTTGACAAGTAGATAAGTTATTAACTATAACGATGGTAAATCAGCTTAACGTTTGAATTCTACCATTTTTAATTTGACTTTACCTTAAATTTGATAAATATTTACGCATTATGAAAAAATTATTCGCTTTAGTAATTGCTTTCGCTACATTCTCTTGTACCAGCAATGCACAGAAAACTTCCTTTTCAGAAACCGCTTTATCTGAAACGCTTATGACTACCAATGGAGGTCAAATAGCATTTAAAGACATCCTTAAAAATCACAAAGGAAAAACAACCGTGATTGAAGTTTGGGCCTCTTGGTGTGGCGATTGCGTAAAAGCAATGCCGAAGGTAAAAGAAATACAAGCCAATCATCCTGAAGTAGCTTTTACTTTTATTTCAATGGACAAAACAGCTGATAAATGGTTAGCTGGTATTGAAAAACACGAATTAAAAGGAGCTCATTATATGGCTAACGACCAAATGAAAGGTGTTTTTGGACAAGCTATTGATTTAGATTGGATTCCAAGATACATTATCTTAGACAAAACGGGAAAAATAGTATTGTACCGAGCTATTGAAAAAGATTTTGATCTTATCAATGAAAAACTAAACAAGTTAAAATAAACTAAAACTATTATAATTAATACAACTGAAATGAGAAAAAAGATTGTTGCAGGTAACTGGAAAATGCATAAAAACGCTGAGCAAACAGAAGATTTATTGAATGATTTAATTGCAAAAGTACCAACTGATTGTACTGCACAAGTAATTGTAGCTCCAACTTTTGTTAACCTAGCTTCTGCTGTAGATCATTTAGAATTCACTAACATTGATGTAGCTGCTCAAAACGTTCACCAAGCTGAAAGCGGTGCTTTCACTGGAGAAATATCTGCTGATATGTTAAAAAGCGTTGGTGTAAACAC
>JAGNSF010000076.1:2274-6263 GCA_017988155.1 Flavobacterium sp.
ATTGAAGTAGACGGAAAATGCCATGTTCGCGCTCCTTTCCACCCAAAGACTAATGCCGAGTTTGATATTGTTATTGAACCTAAAATGAGTTTTGGAACAGGACATCATGAAACTACTCATATGATGATTCAGCATTTGTTAGAAATGGATGTGAAAGGTTTAAAAACCTTAGACATGGGATGTGGAACTGCAATCTTAGCCATTTTAGCTGAAATGAAAGGTGCTCAACCAATCGATGCTATTGATATTGACAATTGGTGCTATTTGAATTCGATTGAGAATGCCGAACGTAACCATTGCCAACATATTAGCGTCTATGAAGGAGATGCCGCTTTACTACAAGGAAAAAAATACGACTTGATTATTGCTAACATCAACCGAAATATTCTATTAAACGATATGCAGTCGTATGTCGATTGTTTGAATCCTGGAGGAACTATTTTATTTAGCGGTTTTTACGAAGAAGATATTCCGTTTATTGATGATTCTTGTACCAAGAAAGGTTTGACTTACATTAAAAAATTCCAAAGAAACAATTGGGTTTCATTAAAATATGTAAATTAGTATTGTAATTACCAAAGTACAAAACCTACCCTCAAATGAGTACTAAAGAGAAAGTAAGAGAAAGAGTCAGTTTCAAAGAAGCAACCACTACAAACAATGAAATTGTGGTGTATAATGATGATGTCAATACTTTTGATCACGTAATTGACACCTTAGTTCGCGTTTGTGATCATACTCCAGAACAAGCAGAACAATGTTCGCTAATTATTCATTACAATGGAAAATGCACTGTCAAAACTGATGTGTACGACAAATTGAAGCCACAATGTATTCAATTATTGGCAGCAGGGCTAAGCGCAGAAATTATTTAACAGAAAGACATTAATTTCATTTTTTTTATAAAATTTATAGTTTTATTTTATATTTGATTAAAATTATAGGTATTTATGAAAGAATATGCTTCTATTTTAGTTTTTGCAATGCCACTGTTTTTGGTGTTAATTATCATTGAAAAAGTCTACGGATACTACAAAGGTGAAGACACTGCTCCGTTAATGGATTCTGTATCAAGTATCAGTTCTGGAATAATAAACTCATTAAAAGACGTCTTGGGACTAAGTGTGACTCTATTATCTTACGAATGGATGTCAATTCATTTGGCTTTATTCCAACAAGAGGTTTCAATTGCCTCTATAATAATTGCGTTTATTGTAATCGACTTTTATGGCTATTGGTCGCATCGTTTATCACATCAAATCAACTTTTTTTGGAATAAACACGCTATTCACCATAGTAGTGAAGAATTTAATCTATCCTGCGCTTTACGCCAAAGCATTTCAAGTTTTGTCAATCTTTTTACTTTCCTTTTATTACCTGCAGCTATCGTGGGAGTTCCTGCCAAAGTGATTGCAATAACACTGCCAATTCATTTGTTTTTACAGTTTTGGTACCATACCAAACACATAAAAAAAATGGGGGTGTTAGAAAAAATAATTGTAACACCATCACACCACCGTGTACATCATGCTATCAATCCAGAATACATGGATAAAAATCATGGTCAAATTTTCATCTTTTGGGATAAACTATTTGGTACATTTCAAGAAGAGTTAGACGATGTACCCGCCGTTTTTGGAATCACAAGACCAGCACAAACTTGGAACCCATTCCGTATTAACTTCCAACATCTTTGGTTATTAATTTCGGATGCTTGGCGCGCTGAGAATTGGAAAGACAAACTGACTATTTGGTTTAAACCTACTGGGTGGCGCCCAGAAAATTTTGAGGAGAGATACCCAGTTGCTAAAATTACTAATGTATTTGATTTCTCAAAATACGGTACACAGCATTCAAAATTATTATTGTTTTGGTCTGTATTTCAACTATTTACAACACTTGGCTTAGTAAGTTACCTGTACCTTTCAATAGCCAATCTTAGCATTCAGAATATTTTCATTTATGCTATTTATATTTTTATAAGTGTGTATAGTTATACCGAACTTATGGATACCAATAAATATGCTGTTATTTGGGAAACAATCCGATTCGCGATTGGTATTGCCATTATCATTTCCTTTGGGAATTGGTTTGAAATAGACCAATTAATTCCTTTTGGAACTTCTATTGTAATTGCATTTATTAGTAGTTCTTTTTTGGGTACATTATTTTTTGTTGGGACCAATTTTAAATCAGAAAAATTGGCTATAGCCTAACTCGATACATTATGAAAAACAAAATCGCTTTATATGTTTACCTTGGATTTAGTTTGATCTATCTAACCATAACTGCTTTAAACCTAGAAGAAATTGCGCGTTTATTAAAACCCTTTTTACTTCCTATCTTACTAATTGCAGTATACTTATCGAACACATTTAGTTCTAAAAAAATCCTTTTAACTGCTTTGACTTTTTCATGGATTGGTGATATTGTTTTATTATTTGCCAATAAAGGCGAACTCTATTTTATCATTGGTCTAGTAGCATTCTTGATTTCTCATGTATTTTATATCGTGCTTTTTAACCAACAAGCGGTAACTACATCCATTTCCAACAAAATTAGTTTTGGAGCTGGAATAGGACTTATTTTACTTTATTTCTTTGGAATGATAACTACATTAGGTCCGAAGTTAGGACCGCTTACTGTGCCTGTTATTGTGTATGCTATTGTAATTAGCAGTATGTTGTATTTTGCCTTAAAAGGAAGTTATCAATGGAATGCAATTCCATACCAATCAGTTCTAGTAGGTGCATTGTTTTTTATTGCTTCAGATAGTATTCTAGCATTTAACAAATTTTACCAACCTATTCCTTACGCATCATTTTTAATCATGATAACCTATTTAGGCGCTCAGTATGGTATCGTTTGGGGAATTTTAAATTTAAACCAAAAAAAATAGCATTTTATAATTCAAGAAAATGCTACTCAATAGTATATGGATTGTTATTTAGTGCGGTAATTGTTTCTTCAAAAATCCATACAAAGCAGTTCCTAGTAAGGCCTCAACTAACACTAAAATAACGTTTGCTATTCTAGCTCCTAAAAAAATATAATCTGGACAAGATCCTACTAATCCCCAACCTAGCCCGAACAAGAAACCGCCAATGACACAAATACAGCATACAAAAGAAATATACCAAAACCAGGTTTAGAAAAATAAATTCAAATTCTTTATTATATTGCCACAATAATTGATTCCTATTTGGCAAACAAAAACAATTAATTTGGGTATAATTATTGCTAGAAGTTAAATAGCATTAAAAGTTCTCTATATATTTGTTAAACTCTCTAAAAAAGTTTCGATAGTTAAATTAGTCAATTATGAAAAAAATTCTCTTCCTTTTCAGTATATCACTTTTGATAAGTTCTTGCGTAAGCACCCGATCTACTATAAAAAATGTAGATGATTCGGCTCCTGATTTAATTGTAAAAGGAGATAATACATTTGAAATTAATCAATTCAGTACCGATAAAAAGTACGGTTATGACAAAGATTACCCAATTAATATATTTTACAAAACAACTAATACGGATGCCAATCAAGAACGTTTTTTAAATGCTTTGGCTGGGCCAAAGGGAGAAAAAATAACCTACACTAAATTGGAAAGTTGTTGCCCCTTCCCCACTAAAAGAAGCGATATGGGAGCTGGTTTCTTAGATGTGTATGAACTAAAATGGGAAGGACAAAATAAACCGATACTGCTGTATATCAATATTTATGAAAAAGGGATACTAATGGTTCCACTTGGATTGAGACTTAAATAAAAAGAGCGCCAAAATTGGCGCTCTTTTTATATACTTAATTTTAATTATTGTACTTGAAACAATGCGTTACTAAATAGCAGAATTCCATTTTCCCAAAAACCTCTGAACAATGGATTATCAACCATATAAATCAGTGTTCCTTTTTCTTTTTTCTCTACTGCATAAGTAACGGTCTCTTCTAATTTTTTCTTTAAATTATGTCCTACAAAACCATAACTTGTATA
>JAGNSF010000076.1:6363-7777 GCA_017988155.1 Flavobacterium sp.
TTTCTGTGCAGCTGTTCTCACTTTAATTCCATTTTGAAGCAATTGAGAAACTACCTTTGCAGAAGTTCTATTATTCCATGGAATATGAAATGCGTATACTTTTTCTGGTGCATTTAATTGCTTTTTCTCAATCGTAGCTTTGGTGCTTAAAGCCAAACTGTTTTTTAAAGCATAGCCTTCAACTCCATAGGCCAATGGCAAATCCCAAGCTGTGATATCATATGATAAACTATCATTTAATTTTTGATTGGGTTCAAATAAAACCTGAGCCATAACCCCTCTTGGTTGATCTGCCTTGATGATCAAATCATTTGGTTCAATAGAAAATGCATTGTCTTTTTTTGTTTTATAATTGTAGCCTGTTGTTTTTTGACTAGCATTGGCATATGAATATTCAATTCCATTCTTTTTTAGTAATTCTACTAATTGTTCAGACTTCGGATTGTTCTTCATCACATAAGTGGCATATACTCCTTTGGCTTTTTTTCGGGAATTCGTCATAAAACCTCTAAAACCTTTTAGCAATTGATTCGACTGATTTGATGCCGTTTCAATAATAGTCAAAACTGCTTTTGCATGATGAGTTAATCTATCTTTGGTGGTCAAATATGTTCCGTTAGTCAATTTAATTTCGCGTCCAGCGCCAATTCCACCTTGCTCCAATGTCATCCCAACAGCTCCGTTGTATGTAGGATAGGTATCACCGTAACTTGGATAAAACAAATCAAAACGTTCACGAGTATTGTACAGCCAATTTTCTTTATCAAACTTAGCCGCAATATTTTTTCCTAAAGAATAATGAAAGTCTTTTTGGTAAGGATCAATAAATTCATGCAACGGTTCTGCAGATGGTGGAAAAAAATATGGCGATTCATACCCCATTTCATGAATATCTGCGTGAACTTGAGGCATCCATTGATTGTATAGTGCAATTCGCTTTTGAGATTCAACTTGAGTTTGCCAAGCCCAGTCTCTATTTAAATCAAATATGTAATGATTATACCTTCCGCCTGGCCAAACCTCCATATGTTCTCTATCAGATAATCCAGGATGTGTTTTCTTACCTGAAATTTCGCGCAACCAATTGGCATAACGAGATAGGCCATCAGGATTTTCGCAAGGATCCAATATTACAATTGTATTTTTCAACCATTCTTTGGTTTCTTTATTAGCAGGATTTAATAATTCATATGCAACCGTCATAGCACTTTCCATACCCGCATATTCATTTCCATGCACACTAAAGCTGATCCAAACAATTAGCTTATCGCCAATCTTTTGGTTGCTTTGATTAGAAAGACCAATTGCATTCAGATTATTATTTCTAATTTGATCTAAATTAGCCAAGTTTTCAGGAGTGGAAACAAAATAGACATTCAAGTTGCGTTCTTCATTGGTTTGTCCATACACCTGA
>JAGNSF010000005.1 GCA_017988155.1 Flavobacterium sp.
GTGAAGCATTAATGGGCGATTTAAATTATGGAATTGACCCGAAAAGATTAGCAGAATATGCTGATGAAATCAAATTAATTCATGACAAAGGTGTGGAAATTGCCATTGTAATTGGCGGAGGAAACATTTTTAGAGGAGTTGCTGGAGTTAGTTCTGGGATGGACCGCGTGCAAGGAGATTATATGGGAATGCTAGCAACTGTTATTAACGGCATGGCTTTGCAAGGTGCTTTGGAAGACAAAGGAATGAAAACGCGTTTGCAAACCGCTTTAAAAATGGAATCTATTGCAGAACCTTATATCAAAAGGAGAGCTGTTCGCCATCTTGAAAAAGGCAGAATTGTAATATTTGGAGCAGGAACAGGAAACCCTTATTTTACAACGGATACCGCAGCTGTTTTACGCGGAATTGAAGTGAATGCTGATGTAATTTTAAAAGGAACTCGTGTGGACGGTGTGTATGATTGCGATCCTGAAAAAAATGCTGCTGCCGTAAAATTCGATTATATTTCTTTTGAAGATGTATTGAGCAAAGGATTGAATGTAATGGATACCACTGCTTTTACTTTAAGTCAGGAAAATCAATTACCAATCGTAGTTTTTGACATGAATAAGGAAGGCAACTTAATCAAAATTTGCGAAGGCAAAAACATTGGAACTGTAGTAAATATTTAATACAATAGAATAGACTTCTTAGATAGTTAGACCAAAAGAATCTAAAAATCTAAATAATCTAAAAATCTAAATAATCTAAAAATGACTGAAGAAATTGAATTTATATTAGATAGTACCAAAGAATCTATGGAGGGTTCTATAGAACATTTAGGAAAAGCATTTCAAAATATTCGTGCAGGAAAAGCATCTCCTGCCATGCTAGGAAGTGTATTTGTTGATTATTACGGTTCGGCTACACCACTTTCTCAGGTGTCAAAAATTAGTGTGCCTGATGCAAGAACAATTACATTACAGCCTTTTGAAAAAAATATGTTGCACGCTATTGAAAAAGCTATCATGATTGCTAATTTGGGTTTCAATCCAATGAACAACGGAGATATGGTTATCATTAGCGTACCGCCATTGACAGAAGAAAGACGTAAAGAATTAGCGAAACAAGCTAAAGCTGAAGCTGAAGACGCAAAAATCGGAATTAGAAATGCACGTAAAGATGCAAATACTGATATTAAAAAATTAGAAAAAGAAGGAACCTCTGAGGATATTTGCAAAAGTGCCGAAGACGAAGTTCAAAATTTAACTAACGCTTTTATCAAAAAAATTGACGAACTTCTAGTTGAAAAAGAAGCTGAAATTATGAAAGTCTAAACGCTTTTTTACTTTATAATTAAAATCCGCTTCATAAGCGGATTTTTTTTACTTATAATTTAAAATGTCACTAAAAGTGGGTATTGTACTACGTGTTAAAAATTTAGTATATTTGTTTTTTAAACACCTAATTATGAGAAAATTATACTTTACCTTACTTATTTTTACAATTAGTCCTTTTATTTTTTCCCAATCTATTTCAAAATCAGTTATTGGAATGGCTGGAAAAACATTTACAAATGGAGATGTTTCTATTTCTTGGACCGCTGGCGAACCTATTGTTGGTTTAATGACAGGCAAAGCTGGACAGATTGGAAATGGGTACTACCCTTCGATGGATGTAGAAGTTTTATCCAAAAATGTTTTGTCATTAGCTGCTTCTAATTTTACCGTTGATGCTAAAGGTGAATCTTGTTTGAATAAAAAAAATGGAGAGATCAACATTAGTGGTGTTCAAAATTACAACTATGTTGCTACTATTAACGAGACAAACTATAATTTTGTCAATAACAAACTAGCTATTCCCAATTTAGCTCCGGGTAATTACGATCTTTGTATATCAATTCCTGAAGAAATTTTCCAACAATGCTATACTATTACTATCCCTAAAGGAGGTTCTATTTCAGGCAAATCGAGTATTTCGTCAAACAAAGTTACAGTCGATATTTCTGAAGGAACCGCACCTTACCAAGTAGTCGTGAATGGAAAAGAAGTTTTGGAAACTTCCTCTTCTAATTTCTCTGTTGATGTAAAAGCTGGTGATTTATTACAAGTAAAAACGTCTGTACCTTGTGAAGGTATTTATGCTGAGTCTATCGATAATTTACTAGGACTTATCACTGCCTATCCTAATCCAACTTCGGGAAAATTTATAGTCAATGTACCTACTTCCAACTCAGAAGTGGATATTGAATTATATACTTTATCTTCTCAATTAATTTCAAAAGGAACGTATCCAGTAGTTAATGAAAAAGTACAATTGAGCCTTGAAAACCAAGCTACAGGAGTTTATATTGTTAAAATAAACCTAGGTGCTCCTGTAAGTTTAATCATTGTAAAAAATTAGACCATGAAAAAACTTTCATATATATCCTTTATTAGTCTTATTATTTCGTCTTGTGGCGGTGGTGACGAACCTATAGCAGAACCGCAAAATTTGGCGCCAAGTATTCCTAACCTTATTTCGCCTACTAATGGTAAAGTGTGCATTGACAATACAGTAGTTTTTGAATGGGAGGCTGCTACCGATCCAGAAAAAGAGGTTATTACTTATCAAATCGAAATAGCCAAAGACAATCAATTTACTCAACTAGTAAAAAGTGCTGAGAGCAGTACAATCTCTCAAAGCATTCCGTTAGACAAGGGTATAACCTATTTCTGGAGAGTAAAAGCTACTGACAGCAAAAAATTATCAAGTAAATACTCGTCTACTTTTAACTTTTACACCGAAGCTTTAGTTACTGCAAATCATTTACCAAGTTTGCCAACATTAGTGTTACCCGCTTTTGGCAGCGCCGTAAATGCTGGGGCCACAACTTTACAATGGAGCGCAACCGACTCCGATCCGAGCGATATTTTAACGTACGATGTGTACTTTGGTTTAGACAACCCTCCAACAGCCAAAGTAGTAGACAATAAAACCAGTACCTCAGTTGACGTTCAAACCGTTGCTCTAAAAAGATACTATTGGAAAGTAGTAGCAAAAGACAACAAAGGAGGGCAAACCATTGGTCAAGTTTGGAATTTTAAAACGAATTAATTAAAAAAATTACTTTTTGCCCCCACAAAAAAAGAAATATGAAAAAAATCTACACACTTTTAGTGTTTCTAATAACACTAATCATTTCGGCTCAAGCACCACAGGGTTTTAATTACCAAGCTACGGTAAGAAATAATGCTGGAGCATTAATGATCAATCAAAATGTAACATTCAAGTTTAATGTTATCAAAGATACACCTACAAGCGTCCCTGTATTTTCTGAAACGCATTATGTACCAACCGATGATTTAGGAGCTGTAAACTTAGTTATTGGAAAAGGAACGGCAACAACAGGTACATTTAATACAATTGATTGGGCAACCGGAACCTATTATTTAGGAATTGAATTGAATACTGGAAATGGTTTTAAAGCTATGGGGACCTCACAATTATTAAGTGTGCCGTATGCTTTATATGCAGAAAATAGTGGCACAAATACTATTCACAACTTACAAGATATTTTGACCAACGGAAGTGTAGCGAATTTAACTGTGGATGCAACCAAAACTAATGCAATAGAGATTACTACAACTGGAGGGAATACAAATAACTCAGAATTTAGCGGAATTCTAAGTACTATTACTGGAACTAATGGAAGAAATAATGCTATTACGGGCACTTCTACAGGTATCAATGACTATAGAAACTATGGGGTAGTTGGAAGAGCTGCTAGAGCAGTAGCGCTAAACACAGGTGTTATGGGTATTGCTAGTAGTGAAACTGGCCATAATTATGCAGTTTGGGGAGTTGCTAGTAACGCTGTCAACGATAAAGACAATAGAGGTGTAATGGGATATGCTATTACTCCAACTCCAACTGGAAAAAATTATGGTGTGACTGGCTGGGCTGGTGGGTCTGAAAAATTCAATGTTGCATTAGGTGGTTATGCTGATGCCGCTGATAGCGTAAATGGAAATAATTATGGCGTTTGGGCACGCGCGAGTGCTAAAAGTGACAATGGTACTAACTATGGTATATTTGCAACAGCTGCTAATGGCGCTACAAATTTTGCTGGGTACTTTATAGGTAATGTAAAAATCGATGGAAATCTTGATTTATCAAATAAGCCTATCAAAAACTTACTAAACCCAACAGACAATCAGGATGCAGCAACAAAGAGCTATGTAGACAGCTTTATTGGAGGCAATGCAAGTGCTGATTCTAATCGAAATATTGCCATTGCAACAACTCTTGACGCCTTGGATAGAACTACTATTCCTGCTGCTGGTTCTTTTGGCGAATTTATTCCTTGGACTCATACACCTGTATCATCTGGCTACGCAAAAGACAATTTAAGTATTTCAGTTGATGGTTTGAAAAAATTAACTACTGGACGAGGTAATGTTGCGATAGGAACTGGAAGTTTGAAAGAAAATACAGTGGCTTCTGAAAATACAGCAGTGGGTTATCATGCGTTAAGTGAAAATGTTACTAACGGATTAAATACCGCTTTTGGTAGCTATGCCTTAATGAAAAATACGGATTGGGCAAATACCGCAGTTGGACATAATGCATTAACAGGACATGTTTTTGGATGGATGAATGTAGCTATGGGCAATGGTGCTATGCAACTTTCTTTAGATAGAAATAGCAATACCGCAATAGGTGGTGATGCGTTACGAAATGGTCAGTATGGAGATCAAAATACCGCTGTAGGTATAGAAGCATTAATGTTTAATGGTGTAGGATTAAACAGTAACTCATCAACAAATGGAAGTTTCGAAGCGACTCATAACACAGGTGTTGGTGCATTTGCTCTTCGAAACAATACTTTAGGAATGAACAATAGTGGCCTAGGTTTTAATGCCTTACTATCAAACACAACTGGTGTGAGTAATACCGCTGTAGGTGCCGATTCATCAATAAACAATACTACTGGATTAAACAACACCAGCCTAGGTGCTTTTTCTTTTCGAAATAATACTAATGGAGTAGACAATACCGTAATTGGAACATTTGCTGATGTTGCAACTGGAGGTTTATACAACGCGACAGCTATTGGTGTCAGAGCAGTTGTCAATTCATCAAATACAATTCAATTAGGAGATGCCAATATTACCGATGTTAAAACAGCAGGAAAAGTGACCGCATCAGGATTCAAAACCCCTAACGGAACCGCTAGCCAATATCTTATGGCGGATGGCACAGTGAGCAATTCCGCAGGGAATGCCTTAACCCTATTAGGAAAAATTATTTATAGCAAGTATGCAAATAATAATGGGATAGCTATACTATGGGAGATTTGGACAGCTAACTATGACGGAACCAATAATGCGAAAATTAATATTTCACTGCCTACGAATATTTATATAGGTTCTATAGAAAATTCACATGGTAATCCTAGAATGTCTCCTGATGGATCAAAACTATTTTTTGACGCTTTTAATAGTTCAACATCAGCACATTATATTTATTCATGTAATCCTGACGGATCGAATCCAACTAAAATAATTGAAAGTTCTCTAAATAATCCAATAATATTGAGTGGTGTTAACTAAATAAGTGAAACAATTAATTTAAGAATGAAAAAACTACTCACACTTATAGTGTTTCTAATTACACTAACCATTTCAGCTCAGGCTCCGCAAGGTTTTAATTACCAAGCTACGGTTAGAAACAACGCGGGTGCTTTAATGATCAACAAAAACGTAACGTTTAAGTTTAACGTTATGAAAGACACGCCAACTAGTGTTCCCGTTTTTTCGGAAACGCATTATGTGCCAACCGATGATTTGGGAGCTGTCAACTTGGTTATAGGAAAAGGAACAGCAACAACAGGGACATTTGCTACTATTGATTGGGCAACGGGGACTTATTATTTAGGGATTGAATTGAATACTGGTAATGATTTTGTAGCGATGGGAACTACGCAATTATTGAGCGTACCCTATGCTTTATATGCTTCCAACTCTGGTAGCGCTACAATTCCTAATTTAGCAAGCGTACTGGCTAAAAACAATAGTGCTAATAACACTAAAATTACAAATTTAGCTGATCCAACTGACGCTCAAGATGCGGCTACAAAAGCGTATGTTGATGCTAATGCTAAAAGCTTTATGAATTTTAATGGATTTGATAATTATCAAACGTGGCAGGATGATAGCACGATAAATTTAGTCCCCAATTCTTTTAATTTTATCAATGCCAATAACACCACTTTAGTTTTCCCGAGCAAACCAGCTAATTGTTGTTTTGGTGACGTCATATACATTTATATGATGCAAAATCCAGATAAACAACGCAAAGTTACCTTAAAGCCAAATGGATTTCCAATTGCATTTAGTAAATTTGAAAACAATGAACTTATATGGTCTAGTGCAAATACAACCCAATTCGTGGGGGTTTTCAAATCAGGACTTAATACTATAGTCAATGTAGGAGATTATTGGATGTGTGCCGATTTTTTTAGTAATGAAACTATTACAATACCAACTTTAACTACTAATTCTGTTTCGTTAACATCTACTACATCAGCAAATAGTGGCGGAATAATTTCAAACAATGGAGGATCACCTGTTATTAGTAGAGGGATTGTTTGGAGCACCAACAGCAACCCAACAATTGCTTTAACTACCAAAACTACAGATAGTAATGGAAATGGAACATTTAGTAGTGCACTTTCAGGTTTAACAAATGGAACAACTTATTATATAAGAGCTTATGCTACCAATAGTGTTGGGACAGCTTATGGCAATCAAATAGAATTCACTAATGTGGGAGTAGTACTTCCTTTGCACGTTGCAAGAAATGGTTTAATTGGCTATTGGCCACTAAACAATACTGCTAATGATTTAAGTGGAAACAGAAGAAATGGTGTGAAAAATCAGGTTGCTGAGTCTCCAGACCGATTTGGCAATTTAAATTCATCCTATTACTTTAATGGCTTAAGTAGTTTTATAGAAATTTCTAACTCATCAAATGTTGAATTATTCGGTAATGATTTTTCAATTTCTGTGTGGGTGAAGAGTCAATCGATTAATAATTTAGGGAGTAATTTAATTTCGAAATCTATAAATAGTCTGATTTTAGGAACATTTGATAATGGATCTTCAGGATTACCAAATACAAATGTGAAATATGGAGTAGGTTTTGATACTTATGGAAAAAATTATGGCATTTACCCTGATATTTTTCCGAAAACAGGATGGAATCATATTGTATGCGTTAAAAAAAGTAGTGGTTATGACTTTTATATTAATAATCAAAAGTACACATTGCCATTTAATATGGATAATGTTTCTAAAACAGATATAAATAATGCTTTGTTTTTTGGGAAAAGGAATGGTAGTAATGCAGGAGGAAATTTTAATGGTTATTTAGATGACATTGTAATATATAATCGTGCATTAACTCAATCCGAAATTACAGCATTATATAATTATACAGGTAATTAAATATTTATTGATTTATGCCTAATTATTCAAAACTTTAAATTATGAAAAAACTATTCACACTTTTAGTGTTAGCAACAACACTAACCATTTCAGCTCAAGCCCCACAAGGCTTTAATTACCAAGCTACAGTAAGAAACAATGCAGGTGCATTGATGATTAACAAAAACGTAACGTTCAAGTTTAACGTTATGAAAGACACGCCAACAAGTGTGCCTGTCTTTTCTGAAACACATTATGTGCCAACTGATGATTTGGGTGCTGTCAACTTAGTTATAGGAAAAGGAACTGCAACATCAGGTACATTTGCTACTATTGATTGGGCAACAGGAACCTATTATTTAGGCATTGAACTCAATACAGGAAACGGTTTTGTAGCGATGGGAACTTCACAATTACTGAGTGTGCCATATGCGTTGTATGCCTCCAACTCAGGTAATGGTACTTCTATAGGAGATATCTCAACTTCCTCAAACCCAAAAGGAGCAACAATCACATCAGGAGTATTGAGTTTAACTCCTGCTGACGCTACCAATGGAGGAATTCTAACCACAGGCAGTCAAACTATAGCAGGTACAAAAACATTTAGTTCAGATGTAATAGTTAATGGAATTACTGTTGGTAAAGGGGCTGGAAATATATTTTCAAATACTGTAACAGGTGGTTCAAGTTTAACTGCAAATACAACTGGTTATGGAAATACTATAAATGGTTTTAGTTCATTAGCCAATAATACAACTGGAAATAATAATATAGCTATAGGACACTCTTCTATTGGTAATAATACAATCGGTAGTTATAACATAGCAATTGGAAATGGAAGTCAAAGGTCAAATTATAATGGAAACAACAATATTGCATTTGGACATTCTGCTGGAGTAAGTGCTGATAACCTCACCAACACAACTGCTATTGGAAATGGTGCAACAGTCACCACTTCTAACACCATTCAATTAGGAAATACTAATGTGACGGATGTAAAAACAGCAGGTACAATTACCGCCAGATCGTTTGTAGGTGATGGATCTCAATTAACTAATATCGCCAATAACCAACCCTGGCTAATATCTACGTCACGTGACACACTTTCATTTGCCAAACAAGTAATTATTGGGGATAAAAACAGCGTAAATGTTCCTCCTTTAACTGTTAATGGTACTGATTCTGGACCTACATCTTCTTCCATTCAAGTCGTACGCTCTCAAAACCGTAATAACGTAATTGTATTCGCACCTTCTGAACCTGACAATTTACAAAGAGCTTCTCTAGGTGTTCTTCAAAAATACGGGGCTAACGAAGATAATGTTTTTACTATAGGTGTATTTGATGGTACCGTTTGGAATAACCCCTTTAAAATTTATACAAAAAACAGAGCACTTAGATATGGTATTACTTCAGACCCCTACTCGCTGAACGTTTATGGAAATACTTCATTATCATTAGGATATCAATCTTTAGCAACTGGTGACTATTCAAGCACTTTAGGGGTAAACATGTTGGCATCAGGATTAAACAGCACCGCTGTTGGGATGAACAGTAAAGCAATTGGTAGAGGAGCATTAGTTTTTGGAGTAAATTCAGATGCGATAGGTGTAAATTCAACAGCTATTGGATTAAACTCTAAATCAATAGGAGATGGCTCAACAGCAATTGGATTAAATTCAACTGCCGCGGGTGCGTTTTCTTTTTCGGCAGGTGTAGATGTAAATGCCTACTCCTTCGCAGAAACCGCTATGGGACGATTTAATACTGCTTATAGCCCTCTAGGTCAATCGAATGGATGGTCACTACAAGACCGAATATTTGTCATTGGAAATGGAGAAAGTGATACTGTACGAAAAGACGCCCTAACCATACTGAAAAATGGAAACACTACCATTAACGGACAACTAAGTGTTAATTCGCACACTATTACAAATGTCTCTAATCCTGTTAACGCTCAAGATGCTGCTACCAAAGCCTATGTAGATGCGCTGGAAGCAAAAATAAGCGCTTTAGAAAACATGCTTATCAACAATGGTTCTTTAACCGCAACAGATAAAGATGGAAATCAATATAATGTGGTGAAAATTGGCACTCAAGTGTGGACAAAAGAAAATTTGAATGTTTCCAAATATAGAAATGGAGATGTAATCCCTCAAGTAACCGACCCTACTCAATGGATTAACTTGACTACAGGTGCTTGGTGTTATTACAACAACGACCCCGCAAATGAAACCATATATGGTAAAATATACAATTGGTATGCCGTAAATGACCCAAGAGGATTAGCCCCTGAAGGTTGGCACGTCCCTTCTGATGCAGAATGGACAACTATAACCACTTTTTTAGGAGGCGAAACCGTTGCAGGAGGAAAACTGAAAGAAACAGGTACAACACATTGGGCCAGTCCTAATACCGATGCTACAAATTCAAGTGGATTTAAAGGTACTCCCGGAGGATTCCGAGATAGCGACAATAATAATGGAGGATTTGGCAGTTATTCCCAAGGCGCAGGATGGTGGAGTTCTTCAGAATATAATGCAACACGTTCATGGGATCGTAGCTTGAATAACACTAGTGGTTATATTTTTAAAAGTGCAAGTAGTAAAACAAGAGGTTTCCCAATCCGTTGTATAAAAGATTAATACCATAATCTAGTAAATGGATATAAATTAAAATCCGCCTGAATTGTTAGGCGGATTTTTTTATGCTTAGTTTTGTACAACTTAAAGTTAAAGCACTTTTTATGAAATATTGGTATTGGATTCTTTTAGTATGTTCGCTTTCGGCACAAGCACAATTTCAATTGAATGGAATTGTGAAAGATGCAGCGACTGCAAAAGCATTACCATTTGCCTCTATTGTTACTCCTTCGGGCAACAATACTATTGCTGATGTAGATGGTAAATTTACTATCTCTTCCATAACTCCAATAAACGAGTTTTCCATTTCCTACATTGGTTATGATAAAAAAAGAATCTTAATCGAAAAAGAAAAGACGTTTTATCTTGTTTCCTTGCAACAAAATACCAATGATTTGCAAGAAGTAATTATTCCGCGAGAAAATCCAGCAGTAGCTATTATTAGAAAAACAATTACTTTAAAAGATCAGAATAATCCGCAAAAATGCGTAACTGCTTTTGAATTCAAATGTTATAATTCATTAGTAATTACAGCCAATCCTGATTCAATTAGTGCTAAAATCGATACTTTAATCACTAGTAAAAACAGTGTCAAAGCAGACTCTTCGAATTACAAATTCAAAAAAATGATTCAGAAACAACATTTGTTTCAAACTGAAAAGGTGTCCCTTTACCAATATAAAAATAACCACCTAAAAGAAACTATTTTAGGTTCGAAAATGGCCGGATTAAAACAACCTATTTATGAAATTTTAGGCTTTAAACTCCAATCCTTTTCCATTTATGATTCCAATTACGAACTCTTTGAAACAAAATACAACAGTCCAATTGCAAATGATGCCATTAAGGAGTACAAGTACCAATTGCTTGACTCAACTGCAATTGAAGGCAGAAATGTGTATCTAATTCATTTTAAAAACAAGAAAAAAAATAAATCGCAGGGACTTGAAGGCGTGCTGTATATTGATCAGAACACCTATGGAATTGCCAAAGCTATAATGCGCATTAAAGGGGTATTAGATATTAGCGGCACACATGATTTTAATTTTTTACCTCAAGAAAAAGTTTGGTTTCCGTCTAGTAAATCATTTAAAATCGTAAAGGGAAATAATGATGATGATTTAAAACTTTTAGGCGGAACTATTCAGTTTGAAGGCGATACTGAAAAAGACTTTAAACCAAGAAAAAAAGAAGCTTCCGATTTTATTTATTTATTTTCTAAAAGTGCCAATTTCGAGATTCAATTGAATCAGCCAGTCGAATTAAAAAAAGGTGCTATTGCATTAGAAATAAGCAAAGATGCTATTAACAGAACCGATGAGTTTTGGAATGCCTACAGAAAAGACAGTTTGGACATTCGAAGTAAAAGAACTTATACTGTATTAGACAGTATTGCAATAAAGAATCAAATAGAACGTAAAATTACAATTGGCCGCCGACTTATCAATGGATTTATACCAACGGGTCCATTCGATTTGGATTTGCGAAAACTGTTTAGTTACAATAACTACGAAGGATTTCGAGTTGGTCTTGGTGGAATAACCAACGATCGCTTTTCAAAGACCATAAAAGTGGAAGGATATTCTGCATATGGAACCAAAGACGGTAATTTCAAATACAGTTTAGGAATTGGAACCCGACTCAGCGAAGCAACTAATTCCTGGATCGGAATATCCTACACCGATGATGTTAGAGAAATTGCGAGTACAGTTTACGCTATTGATAAACGGGGATTTAAAATCTATGATCCAAGACCCTTTAACATTAGCACCTTTTACAATTACAAAAGTTGGAAAGCTTTTGTAGAGACCAAATTCATTCCGAAAACAGAGAGTATTTGGGAAATTGCCACTGCAAAAGTGGATCCGAAATTTGATTACACTTTCGTCTTAAACGGAAAGACCTATACTAATTTCGCTATGACCACTGCTATGGTTTCTTTAAAATGGAGCCCATTTAGTGATTATATGCAAACCCCAAATGGAAGAGTTGAAGTAGAAAAACGATTTCCAAACTTTACCTTTCAATTTACAAAATCTATAGCCGACGGCGCACTCAACGATTTCTCTTTTGGAAAAATTGACTTAAAAACAGAGTTAGAGAAAAATCATCTCAACGGACAAAAGTCTAGTGTGTTGGTACAATCTGGTTATGCTTTTGGCGAATTACCACTTACCCATTTGTATAGTATTTCACCTAATAATATTACAAGAGAAACAATTATTCAGCGCGTTACTTTTGCAGGTAAAAATAGTTTTGAAACCATGTTTTATAACGAATTTTTCTCAAGTGAATACGTATATTTTCAATTAAAACACGGTTTTCAACGCATTACCCTTTTCAAAAAAGTAAAACCGTCTTTTGTGTTTGTAACCCGAATGGCATGGGGAAATTTACATCATCCGGAGCGCCATCTTGGTGTAGAATTCAAAACATTAAATCAAGGTTATTTTGAATCTGGAATTGAATTAAACCAAATTTATAAAGGAATTGGTTTAGTTGGTTTCTATCGATACGGACCGAATGGATTACTAAAATTTGAAGACAATATTGCCGTCAAAATTAGTTATGTCTTGAATTTAGGGTTTTAAAATCAACACAGAAGGAATACCGCTTAACCAGTCGCTTTGGGAATCAACTAACGATTTCCAACTTTCAAGACTAATGATCATAATATCTTGTGCAGCCAAAAACTCTTTATTCATTGAATCTTCCTCCATCAACTTAATATTACTTGGATACTTATTTTCCAATGATTCCATGGCACTTTGTACTACAAAATTAGTAGGGATATCTCCATTAACATCAAGTATTTCTATTTTAGAATTGTTGTTGAAAATTAATTTTTGAGCATAGTCAAATAAGAAAGAATCCTCGGATGTAAATATTGGAATAAAAACTCTATTAACATTTTGCAAGTCTTTATCAATTAAAATACCCAATGGCATTTTAGTCTTGGATATAATTTGTCGCGTTCTTTCGTCAAAAGGAGAATTTTCAAAAAGTCCTTCTTTTCCAGTAAACTTATCGATTAATCTATCCGGATTAATAATTCGAGTAGTAAATCCAATTACTTTCCCTAAAAGTGTTCCTTCAAAAATAGATTTTCCTAAGCCAACTAATAATAAACCGTAGTCTCCTTGATTAGCTACATCCGCAATTTCAGTTTCAATATCAATAGTAGCTTTAAATAATGTATTAATTTCTTGGTTAAGCGATTTCGATTCTTCGAGCAAACTTACAAAACTCTCTTTTTCAATCTCTTCTGTATTAAACGTATGCATTTCATCACTTAAATACAAATGCATTGCTGTTACTGAAGTTGCCTTTTTTTGTTTTTTAGTTAAACTGTTGGCTAAACGCAATAATGATTTTCCTTTTTCGTCATTACCAAAAGAAATCAAAACCTTATACTTATTGTTATTGATTATAATTTCTGGCACTTCGACTTCTTTATCTTTAAAAATAAAATTAATAAAATCCAAAGCTGGGCCCGTCATAAATGTTGTCACTAAAGCCATTATAACCATCATGGTAAATACTTCAGGTGTTAATACTTTGAGTTCTAATCCAATATTCAATACGATTAATTCCATTAAGCCACGAGTATTCATTAAAGCACCGATAGTAAAACTATCTTTCCAAGATTGCCCCACAAATTTAGCTGCTAAAGCGCTTCCGAAAAATTTTCCAACTACCGCTACTAAGATTATAAAACCAGTTACTTTCCATAAATAGGGATCATTAATCAAACCGATTTCCGTTTTTAATCCGGTGAAAACAAAAAATAATGGCAAGAGTAAAATCAAAGAAACATCTTCTACTTTTTCTATGAAAATTGTTCTGAATTTTGGAACATCTGGCATTATTGCTCCTGTCATAAATGCACCAAATAAAGCATGAATTCCAATTACTTCTGTTGCATAAGACGAAATAATTAACGTTAAGAAGAAGATAGCCACAACAGGTTTAACTAAAGTGTCTTTTGAAGCATATAAATCACCAATACGTTTTAAAAAAGGTTTGACTATAAACAACATAGCTACAACATATATCACAGCTAATCCAATAATATAAAGTGAACTCACAAAAGTGCCCGCTTTTACAATTGCAATTACTACTGCCAATAAGCACCATGCTGTAATGTCGTCTGCCGCAGCACATGTTATGGCGATAGCTCCTAATTTAGTTTTATGTAGGCCTCGTTCTTGAACAATTCGAGCCAATACTGGAAAAGCAGTAATACTCATAGCGATTCCCATAAACAAGGCGAAAGACAAAAATTTAACTCCTTCAGGAGCAAAGCGATTGTATACAAAATAAGATAATCCGATACCCAATGCAAAAGGTATAACTATACTTGCATGACTAATCACAACCGCCTCATTAGCTTTGTTCTTGAGCACTTTCAAGTCTAGTTCCATACCAATAACAAACATAAATAGAATTAATCCTATCTGACTTAAAAATTTTAAATTGCCTAATGATTCAACGGGAAATAATGTTGTCGAAAATTCTGGAAAATACATCCCTAACAAGGAAGGTCCTAAAACAATTCCAGCGATAATTTCTCCAATAACTGTAGGTTGACCAATCTTTTTAAATACCCAACCAAAAAAACGTGCCACAATAATTATTGTCACTATTTGAGCTAATAGTATCGCTAAAGGATCTTGCAAATTGTGTAGCATTGAATCCACAAAGTCATTCCAATACCCGTTTTCACTAGTTGTACTTACAATTGATTTATTTAGCTCAAGAAACTTTCCTTCTTTAATAATCCAATATATAAGTGCACTAAAACCACCTGTTACGGCGATATAAAATGCTCCGTTTTTATAATTTTTCATACCTCTTAAACCTACTTTATTCTACACAAAGATGTAAAAATCAAATATAGCAATTATAATAGTAATATAATTAGTAACCTAAATTTAATACAACTCCCTTAACAATCTTTAATCGAATAAAATCAAACGAATCAAAATAAAGAAAATCAAGCCACTTTCCCTACCTTTGCATCGTAAAAAAAACAAATTAATGATTAAGTGGTTTAGTTTAGGTTTTTGGGAATTGTTTGCCCGAATTGTCCTTAGAAATAGGATTTTAATGCTATCTATCGTGATAGTAATAACGGGATTATTGGCAACCCAATGGAAAAACATTCATTTTACTCATACCGAAGCGAATATGTTGCCAGACGATAATATCGTCAACATTGAATACAATGCATTCCTAAATAAATTTGGAGAAGAAGGCAACCTTATCATTATCGGAATCAAAGATGATGCGATTTTTACGCCCAAAGCATTTGCTTCTTGGACCAAATTAATGAACCAATTAAAAGATGACCAAGCAGTTGATTTAGCTATTTCTATCAACGATCTACAAAAATTACATCGCAATGATTCTCTTGAAAAATTTGAATTATTGCCTTTTGTCGATCCTTCCAAAACCATAAACGAAGCCTATCTTTCACAAATAAAAAAAGAACTTTTTACCGATTTACCTTTCTACGAAGGGCTCCTTTTTAATAAAAAATCAGGTAGTATTCGTTCGGCAATCTATTTGGATAAAAAAATTGTGAATACGCCTGCGCGAAAAGATTTTGTTATTGAGCGATTGGTTCCTGCTGTTGAAGCTTTTGAAAAAGAAACCAATATTGATTTACGCGTATCGGGTATGCCCTATATCCGAACCTTAAACGCGGAAACAATTGTCAAAGAAATTGGCCTTTTCATTGGCGCTTCTTTATTGATTACTTCATTACTTTTCTTTTTCTTCTTTAGAAGTTTTAGAGCTACTCTTATCTCCATTATTATTGTAATCATTGGAGTAATGTGGTCTTTTGGATTCTTAGGCTTATTCAATTATGAAATTACCGTTTTAACTGCCTTAGTTCCTTCGTTAATTATTGTTATTGGAATTCCGAATTGCATTTTCTTAACCAATAAATACCATCAAGAATACAAAGTACACGGCAATAAAGCCAAGGCATTACAACGTGTTACCACAAAAATTGGAATGGCAACATTAATGACCAATGTAACTACTGCAATTGGTTTTGCCACTTTTGTAGCTTCTAATAACCAACTTTTATTAGAATTTGGCGTAGTGACTTCTATCAACATTATCGGACTCTTCTTTTTGTGTATCATTGTGATTCCTATTTTTCACAGTTATATTCCCGCACCAATTGACCGTCATACCAAACATTTAGAGCGAGGCTCGGTAAAACGTTTTATGGATTGGATTTTACGCAATGTAAAATACAATCGCTTTTCGATATATGTAGCGGCTATTTTGTTGCTTATTTTCGGAATAATCGGGGTGTTCCAAATGCGTATTTCGGGAAGTTTGATTGAAGACATGCCTAAAAAAGAACCTTTCTTTGAGGATATTATTTTCTTCGAAAAAGAATTTGATGGTGTAATGCCATTAGAAATTATGATTGACACCAAGCGCAAAAAAGGAGTGATGAAGTTATCCACGCTCAAGCGAATGGAAGAATTGGAACAAACCATTGAAGAAATTCCGGAATTATCCAAAACCATGTCGATTGTCAATTTGGTCAAATATTCGAAACAAGCGTATTACAACGGCAATCCCGAATACTACGAATTACCTACTTCGCAAGAGCAGGCGTTTATTTTATCGTATGCCAAAAATGCGACTAAAAATAACAAAGATAATTTGATGAAGAGTTATGTGGATTCAACGGGTCAATATGCTCGTATTACTACATTTATGCGTGATGAGAATGGCGGCAAAATACCTGAAATTGAAGAAGAAATTCGCAAAAAAGCAGATAAATTGTTTCCACCTGATCGCTATCATGTGACAATCACTGGAAAAGCATTGGTGTTCCAAAAAGGAACGGGTTACCTTTTAGACAACCTACTTTCTTCCTTGATTTTTGCTTTTTTCTTGACGGCACTTTTGGTAGCCTTCATGTTTCGCTCGTTCAAAATGGTTTTGGTTTCTATTATTCCTAATTTGTTGCCATTGTTATTGACAGCCGGGATTATGGGATTTTTGGATATTCCGTTAAAACCGTCAACTATTTTGGTTTTCGGAATTGCATTTGGGCTTTCGGTTGATGACACCCTACGCTTTTTGGCTCAATACCGTGAGGAATTAAAGAAAAACAATTGGAAAATTCGCAAGTCGGTCTATGCAACGTTTAACGAATCCGGTTTGAGTATGTTTTATACTTCGATCGTGTTGTTCTTTGGATTTTCAGTATTTATGTTGTCGAGTTTTGGCGGTACAATTGCCTTAGGCGGACTTATTTCCTTAACTTTATTATTTGGAATGTTGTCTAATTTAATGTTGTTACCGGCATTGGTTTTGACATTAAATAAAACCTTGGCCAACGAACAAGAGTTTATTGAACCCAAAATCGATATCATTGAACATTCTGACGAAGAAATAGACAATCTCGAAAAACAAGAACGCTAGCCCCGATAGAAGCAGCATCCTTTTACTTTTTTCTTTAAAAAGTAAAAGATACAGCGGATAGCGGGAAATAGCTTCTATAAAAAAACAAAAACAATTATATTTGCAGCTTATAAAGCTGATTTTTAATATCAATACCATAAAAATGAAACACACAAAAGTTAAAGACTTACTAAACAGTTCATCGACACTTCAAGAAGTAAATGCAAAAGGATGGGTAAGAACTTTTAGAAACAATCAATTTATTGCGTTGAATGACGGTTCGACTATCAACAATATTCAGTGTGTAGTCGATTTTGAAAACACGGCCGAAGAAACATTGAAACGCATTACAACAGGTGCTTCGGTATCGGTTACCGGAACTTTAGTAGAGAGCAAAGGTGCGGGACAGAAATATGAAATTCAAGTTTCAAAATTGGAAATTTTAGGCGACTCAGATGCAGAAAAATTCCCGATGCAACCTAAAAAACACTCTCTGGAATTCTTGCGTGAAAATGCGCATTTAAGAGTTCGAACCAATGCTTTTGGAGCTATTATGCGTGTGCGTTCAGTTTTGGCGCATGCCGTTCATACTTATTTTCAAGAAAAAGGATTTGTGTATGTGAATACGCCAATCATCACGGGGTCAGATGCAGAAGGAGCAGGAGAAATGTTCAAAGTAACGGCTTTGCCTTTTGACAACACGCCAAGAACCGAGGAAGGAAAAGTAGATTACAAAAAAGACTTTTTTGGTAAAGAAACGAACTTAACCGTTTCGGGACAATTAGAAGGCGAAACTTTTGCGATGGCTTTGGGCCAAATTTATACTTTCGGACCTACTTTTAGAGCTGAAAATTCGAATACGTCTCGCCACTTGGCTGAATTCTGGATGATTGAACCAGAAGTTGCGTTCAATGATTTAGACGACAACATGGATTTGGCTGAAGATTTCATTCAGTATGTAATTAAATACACGATGGACAAATGTCCAGATGATTTGAAATTTTTAGAAGGTCGTTTGTTAGACGAAGAAAAACAAAAACCACAAGCCGAACGAAGCGAAATGGCTTTGTTAGACAAGTTAAATTTCGTTTTGGAAAACAATTTCAAACGCGTTTCTTATACAGAGGCTATCGAAATTTTAAGAGAATCTACTCCAAATAAGAAAAAAAAATTCAGTTATATCATTGACGAATGGGGTGCCGATTTACAATCGGAACACGAGCGTTATTTGGTAGAAAAACACTTTAAATGTCCGGTAATTTTATTTGATTACCCAGCGAATATCAAAGCTTTTTACATGCGTTTGAACGAAGACGGAAAAACCGTTCGTGCTATGGACATCCTTTTCCCGGGTATTGGAGAAATCGTAGGTGGTTCGCAACGTGAGGAACGTTACGATGTCTTAGTCGAAAAAATGAAAGCATTGGGAATTGACGAAGAAGAATTGTGGTGGTACTTAGATACCCGCCGATTCGGTTCAGCGGTACACTCTGGTTTCGGACTTGGATTTGAGCGTTTGGTTTTATTCGTAACGGGTATGACTAATATTCGTGACGTGATTCCTTTCCCAAGAACTCCAGGTAGTGCGGAATTCTAAATTTCTCGCCACAAAGTCGCTAAGCCCCCAAGCAAATGGAAGAAAGAATAGAACAAATTGCAAAGAACATTGTTCATTGCGCGTATAAAGTGCATAAGGAACTTGGACCAGGATTACTTGAAAAAGTATATGAAATATGTTTGGTACATGAATTAGAAAAATGTGGGTACAACGTTAAAAGACAAGTTGAAATACCAATAGTGTACGACGGCATGACTTTTAAAGAAGGCCTCAGATTAGATATTGTAGTCGAAGATGAAATCATTATTGAAGTCAAAGCAGTTGAATTATTCAATGCGGTGTGGGAAGCACAAATTATTAGCCAACTGAAAATTACCAATAAAAAACTTGGCTTTTTAATTAATTTTACTGTGCCCTTAATCAAAAATGGTATCCGGCGATTTATTAATAGTAATAAAAATTATACTTAGATACTTTGCGCCTTAGTGGCAAATAAAATAATAAAACTTATATTCTTTGTGCCTTTGCGGCAGAAAACAAAAAAAATGCTAAAGCAATTCCTAAATCTCAAATTATCCCAGAAATTATCTCCTCAACAAATTCAGTTGATGAAGTTAATTCAATTGCCTACGCAAGCTTTTGAGCAACGTTTATTGGAAGAGATGAACGAAAATCCAGCACTTGAATCAGGGAAAGAAGAAGAGGAATATGTAAAAGACGAGTTTGAAACGGAAGACTATGACGATTATGATGATGCCGAATCCGAACGCATCGATGCCGAAGAAATCAACATAGACGATTATCTAAGCAACGACGAAACTCCCGATTATAAAACACAAACTAATAATTATAGTGATGACGATGAAGACCACGATGCTCCTTTTGCAGCACCGATTAGTTTTCACCAAGATTTAATCAACCAACTCAA
This sequence comes from Flavobacterium sp., assembly GCA_017988155.1. Classification (GTDB taxonomy): domain Bacteria; phylum Bacteroidota; class Bacteroidia; order Flavobacteriales; family Flavobacteriaceae; genus Flavobacterium. The sequence goes on from JAGNSF010000005.1 coordinate 20,020, forward strand.
TACATTTATTCTAAACGAAGATGACCGAGAAATAGCAGAATTCCTAGTTGGAAGTATTGATGACATGGGATACATTCGCAGAAGTATCTCTGATATTGTGGATGATTTGGCTTTCACCCAAGCGGTGTACACCGATGAAAAAACGGTAGAACGCCTCTTGCATGTGATTCATGAATTAGAGCCGTCTGGTGTTGGAGCACGGGATTTACAAGAATGTTTGTTGTTGCAACTCAAACACAAAACCCCAACCGAATACATTGAACTGGCAACTGATATTATCGAAAACCAGTTTGATGCATTTACCAAAAAGCATTACGACAAGTTATTACTAAAATATAATGTTTCTAACGACCAACTGAAAAAAGCGATTCACGAAATTGAAAAACTGAATCCGAAACCTGGAGGTTCTTTTACAGGAAACAATAAAATAACTGAAAATGTAGTCCCTGATTTTGCTATCCGAATTGTGGAAGGTAAACTCGAATTGAGTTTGAATGGTAGAAACGCACCTTCCCTTCACGTTTCTAGGGATTACCAAGAAATGTTGCAGACGTACAAGGTTTCTAAAGACAAATCGAATCAGCAAAAAGAAGCGGTTCAGTTCATCAAACAAAAATTAGATTCGGCTAAATGGTTTATCGATGCGATTCGCCAACGTCAAGAAACGCTTTTTGTGACTATGAATGCGATTATGCATTACCAAGAAGATTTCTTTTTGGAAGGAGATGAAACCAAGTTGAAACCGATGATTTTGAAAGACATCGCTGATTTAGTAGGCTTGGATATTTCGACGATTTCCCGTGTTGCCAATAGCAAATATGTAGAAACACCATATGGCACCAAATTGATTAAAGAGTTTTTCTCTGAAGCCATGAAAAACGATCAAGGCGAAGATGTTTCTACCCTAGAAATCAAAAAGATTTTACAAAACGTAATTGAAGAAGAAGATAAACACAAACCACTTCCCGACGATCAATTGGCTGAAATTTTAAAAGAAAAAGGCTACCCTATTGCCCGTAGAACCATTGCAAAATACCGTGAACAATTAGATATTCCAGTGGCGAGAATGCGGAAGAAAATGTAAAACAAAGGAATCAAAAACAGTATATTCTTTTTTAAACATAAAAACACTAAATTTGGTTTTCTAATTTAAAAGAGATCCTAATGTTAGCCTCCAATTACGAACCGTCAGACCAAGAACTCGTTGACTTAATGCAAGACGTATTGGTGGATGTTAAGAAAAAAGCAAAAATAGCTGCGGAAATTTTCAAAAAAATGCAAAAAGAAGCAATTAAAGCGGCAAAAGAAAGACACAAAATGGTATAAAACCAAGTGTTTACAAAGATTCATTTATACCTCAACCAATTCAAATAAAAAATAATCCTACTAATACACAACGTTCATAATGCCAACATTAAACTGGATAGGAAAAGAAAAAGTAATAAACCATCACCAAGATGTGCCTTATAAAATATTGGAGTCGCAATATGGCTTTGTTGATGGCGTACAAAAATCTGAACCTAACGAGAGCGGCAACAAGATTATTCACGGCGATAACCTCGAAGCCTTAAAAAGTTTACTGCCAGAATACGAAGGGAAAATAAAATGTATTTACATAGACCCACCATACAACACGGGTAACGAAAGTTGGGTGTACAACGACAACGTAAACCACCCAAAAATCAAGAAATGGTTGGGCGAAGTTGTGGGTAAAGACGGAGAAGATTTAACACGCCACGACAAATGGTTGTGTATGATGTACCCAAGACTAAAATTGTTGCACAAGCTATTGGCTAAAGACGGAGCTATTTTTATAAGTATTGACGATAATGAACAAGCACATTTGAAGTTGATTTGTGATGAAATTTTTGGAATAAATAATTTTGTTACTCAATTTATTTGGCAAAAAAGAAAAGGCGGTGGAAATGATTCATTTTATGCAGCAACAGACCACGAATATATATTAGTTTACGTAAAAAATGAGTTTTTTCAAGTTGATAAATGGAAAGTACGTTATGAAGAAGAATATTTAAAAAGGTATAAGCATAAAGATGAAATAGGTCTTTATTATTATGATACTCTATCTAGACCAGGTTTAAATAACCCAATAATATATGATGTTATTTGTCCCGATGGTTCAATTATTAAAAATGGAACTTGGCAGATTTCTAAAGAAACATTTGAAAATGAACTTAAAACAGGTAATGTCGATTTTATAAAAAATAAGCAAAATGGCTACACTGTTGTTAGAAAAGTTAGAATGCCACAAGATGGTCGTGTATTTCGCTCATTAATTACAGAAATGACTAATAAAAATGCAGCAGATGAAATGGAATTAATTTTAGGCGAAAAAAAAGCTTTTTCTACACCTAAACCAGTAAAACTTTTAGAAAAATTATTAGCGTTAAATTCTGATGAAAACTCAATAATCCTCGATAGTTTCGCAGGTTCAGGAACAACGGCTCACGCTGTTTTAAACTTGAACAAGCAAGACGGTGGCAACAGAAAATTCATTTTGATAGAAATGGAAGACTACGCCAATACCATTACTGCCGAAAGGGTAAAACGAGTAATTAATGGTTACGGTGAAGACAGTAAAAAAACCGAAGGCACTGGAGGAAGTTTCAATTATTACCAACTTGGCGAACCATTATTTTTAGAAGAAGATGTGCTTAATGAAGCAGTGGGATTAGAAAATATATTAAAATACATCTGGTATTCCGAAACAAGAACTGCATACAATCCAAAAGCGCATTCACTTGTAGAAGAAAACTATCGCATAGGTTCAAAAGACCAAACCGATTATTATTTTTATTACACCAAAGATGCGGTTACAACCGTAGATTATGATTTTATGGCTAAAATAAAACACAAAGCAAGCCAGTATATCATTTATGCTGACAACTGCTTACTCGATGCAGCTTTTATGCTAAAACATCACATCATTTTCAAAAAAATACCAAGGGATATAACGCGGTTTTAAAGTGGATGAATTTGACCACTTTAAGTTTAAAATTACATTGATATGACATCAAAAACATTCAATATTTATTGTGACGAAAGTTGTCACCTCGAAAATGACCACAAAGCGTTTATGCTTTTGGGATATGTAAGCTCGGCATATAATCAAGTAAAACGTCATACCGACAGAATTAATGATTTAAAGAAAAAGCATCATTTTTATGGAGAAATAAAATGGTCTAATGTATCTAATTCTCAGTTTCAGTTTTACAAAGAGTTAGTGGATTATTTTTTTGATACCGAATTAAGATTTAGAACTGTTGTTGTAAATAAAGATAAAATAAACAATGGTGCCTTTAATCAAGATTACGATACCTTTTATTATAAAATGTATTATTACTTACTGAATCATAATATCAAGAGTAATTTTACATACAATGTATATATTGACATAAAAGACAGTTTGAGTGCCTATAAAGTCGAAAAACTTAAAGAAATTTTGAACACACAATACGGTGTTTTTAGAAACATTCAAAATATTCGATCACACGAAAGTACGATGTTACAATTAGCAGATTTTTTGATGGGAGCATTATCGTATAATTTGAATGATTTAGATAAAAAGGTAGCTGCAAAAAGACAACTAATTGACAGAATAAAACACCATACTACGCAAAACCTAGATGCTACTTCTTATAACAACTCGTTTAATATTTTTTTTATAGAACTAAAATAAAATGCCCCTAAACCAAATCAAAAAATACAACCAGTTATTAGAACTTAATGCTTATACCCAAAAGCAACGAACGGTTTGTTTAAGACAAATCTATGATAGGGATATTGTACCTAAAGAAAGAATTGTATTTAGAAACAAACCTCTAAATCCAACCCCGCATGAAAACAAAATAGATTTAGACAGGCATTTCTTTCATCTCACAACAAAAACAATTGACGAAAAAACAAAGCAACGTGATTATGATAAAGAACGATGCGAAAGATTGCATTGGATAAAATTCCACATTGAAGAGAAAAATAAAGAAAATATTTTGGTATTCTCTGTTAAAGAACCAACTGGTATAAAAACCTATATTTATGACACAATAGAAAAATATGTGATTGTATTAGAACCACTAAGCAAAATAAATGAATATTATTTATTAACAGCTTATTTAGTAAGAGGTAGAGACAGAGCCAAAGATAAATTTATAAAAAAATACAAACGAAAATTAGATGTAGTATATTGATAAAAAGCAAAAAACGCAGAGCATCTAGGCTTGCGTTTCTCGATTTCCTTCATCCAAACGGAATGATGAACTCGGTGCAAATATATAAAATACTATTTTAAATAATCAAAAAAATATACTTAAAGTATAGATACGAATGTAAAAATATACTTTTAGGTAAAAATATAAAGACAATATGGAGTTAAAATCCTACCAACAACAAGTCATCACTGATTTAGAATTATTTTTAGAATATCTCCAAAAGGATCCTAGTCCTGCTTCCGCTTTCAAACAGTACTGGGAAGATAAAGTGGGGCCTTATGAATTGAAACTTGACGGCACCTACAGCGGCATGTCGCCCTACAAAGACAACATTCTCAATACCCCACATATTGCGATTAAAGTTCCCACAGCTGGGGGAAAAACATTTATTGCTTGTAATGCCATACATTCCATTTTCAATACTTATGATAGTAGCCGCCCAAAAGCAGTTGTTTGGTTAGTGCCTTGGAGTAATTTATTGCAACAAACCGCTTCAAGTTTACAGGACTCATCACATCCCTACCGTCAAAAATTAAATACCTTATTCAATCATAGTGTTGAAGTGTATGAAAAAGAAAGTTTGCTACAAGGAGCTAATTTTAACCCAACATCAGTTTCAGAACAGTTAAACATTTTCGTCTTCAATTTTAGTAGTTTACGAATCAATTCTAAGAAAAAAGACGACCGAAAAATATACCAACAAAACGGTTCGTTAGAAGCATTTAGAGATACCGTAGTAGATCAAGATTTAGTGTTACCCGACACAGATGAAAGTGCTTTAATCAATATTATCAGAAGCCTTAATCCCCTAGTAATTGTGGATGAAAGTCACAATGCCGAAAGTGATTTGAGCGTAGAAATGCTGCAAAATTTGAATCCTTCTTTTGTATTGGATTTAACTGCTACACCGAAAAAAAACAGTAATGTAATAAGTTATGTCAATGCTATCGAATTGAAAAAAGAGCACATGGTAAAGCTCCCTGTTATTGTGTATAATCATAGCCGAAAAGAAGAGGTAATCAACAGTGCTTTGCATTTACAACGACAGTTAGAACAACTCGCCATCCAAGAAAGTTCAGAAGGTGGAAAAAAAATAAGACCTATTATTTTATTTCAGGCGCAATCCAATATTAAAGGGAGCGACAACACTACCTATATTAAAATTAAAGAAAAACTAATCGAATTAAAAATACCCGAAGAACAAATCAAAATCAAAGTCAGTGGTTTAGATGAGTTAAAAGGAATTGATTTAATGGACGAAAAATGTTCTGTTAGATACATTATAACTATCAATGCTTTAAAGGAGGGGTGGGATTGTCCGTTTGCCTATATTTTAGCCTCGTTAGCAGACAAATCATCGGCGGTAGAAGTAGAACAAATTTTAGGAAGAGTTTTGCGTCAGCCTTATGTATTAAAGCACAAAGAACCTTTACTTAATTTATCCTTTGTTTTAACTGCCTCGGCTAAATTCAATGAAACATTAGACAATATTGTCAAGGGATTGCAAGATGCAGGATTTAGCAATAAAGACTATTATGCCGAAGAAATTATAACAGAAAATAATGCGCCGATTTCCGACAAACAGGCCTTAGAAAAAGATTTGTTTGGTGGATCAGGAGAAGACAAAACAATTGACAAGTTTGACGATACTGACATTTCAAATATCAATCTTAAGGCTATAGAATTCGATCCTGAGGCAAAAGAATTTGTACCCGTTCCTCATACTACTTTGAGTCAAATTACACAAAAAGCAATCGAACAAGGCAATGAATTTGAAACAAGATTAACTCAAGATACCGGAGACAACACCGAATACCTTTTAAGAGAAATGGGAAAAGAACCAAAACGTTACAAAATAGTAGAACATTTTCATCAAGTCGCAGAAAATATTGAGCTGCCTCAATTTTATAAAAAATTAGAAACCGATGTATTAAATCGTGAATTAGTTTTTGATGAATTAAGCCAAGGAGAAGTTTTCTTGAATAGAGATCAACTATTAAGTACGTTCAAATTGTCGTCAAAAGATATTGAAATCGATTTTAATAGTGTTAGTGCCGAAATTGTCAAAGTAGATTATGACGATTTGAGAAAAGATGCCCTAATTTCTAAATTTAGTGTTCAAGCAAAAAAACTATTAGTAGATACAATTGTAGCCAAACCAAAAGAAAAGCAAGTCAAAGACATATCCAATATTATGGTGGGTAAAATTGGTAATATGACACCAATTGCAGAACAAGAAATCAAAAAATACATCGAGCGAATCTTTAGTGAATTCAGTACCGAAGAGCTAATTGATGCCGTAAACAATGAGTACAACTATGTTTATAAAATAAAAGCTAAGATAGTAGAATTATCCAATCAACATGCCAAAGAAGAATTCGGCAGATTGCTCGATACCAATAAAATTATAGTGAAGCCAAGTTTTAAGTTCAAAGAAACATTAATTCATACTCGGGAAGGGGCAAAAATTGACAAATCGCTCTATGAACGAGAAGGAGATATGAACAATTTTGAACAACGTTTAATTATGGATATTGCTTCGCAGGAAAATATTTTGTTTTGGCACAGGAATTCAGTAACTAAAGACAAAGGATTTTATTTAAACGGATTCAGCAACAATCATTACCCCGATTTTATATTATATACTCAAAAAGGAAACCTAATTTTGGTTGAGACTAAGGGCGATTTCCTAGACAATGACGAAAGTAAAGCAAAAAATGTTTTAGGTAAAAAGTGGGCAGAAAAATCAGGAGACAATTATAAATATTTTATGGTATTTGAAACTAAAAATGTGGAGGGTTGTTATTCTCACAAAGAGTTTCTAACGATAATTGGTCAGCTGTAATACAAACAAAAAAGGGAAAACAAATTGTTTTCCCTTTTTTATATCTGAAAGAAGACTATTTACTTTTCTTCATTTTTTTTCATAGCATGGAAATAGGCTGCGCGACTTAAGGGTTCGTATTCTTCCGTTTCACCCAACATCACTAATTTATCATTGTCCGTTTTTCTGAAACTGTAATTGGCTAAATTTCCTGTTCGGGTACAAACTGCATGCACTTTAGTTACATATTCGGCAGTTGCCATTAAGGCTGGCATAGGTCCAAAAGGATTTCCTTTAAAATCCATATCTAATCCTGCCACAATCACACGGATTCCGCGATTAGCCAAATCATTGCAAACACGTACAATTTCATCATCAAAAAACTGGGCTTCGTCAATACCAACCACATCACAACCTTGAGCCAAAATCGCAATATTAGCTGCTGCTGGAACGGGGGTAGAACGAATTTCATTAGAGTCGTGTGACACCACCATTTCGTCATGATAACGAGTATCGACAGCAGGCTTGAAAATCTCTACTTTTTGCTTGGCGAATTGAGCGCGCTTTAATCGGCGAATCAATTCCTCAGTTTTACCCGAAAACATAGAGCCGCAGATGACTTCAATCCAACCAAATTGTTCTTTATGATTTACTGTATTTTCGAGAAACATGATGTAGTTGTATAACTTAGTTTTTATTCCGTTGTAAGGTATAAATTGATTATAAATTTTTATACTTTTACGTGTTTCCAAATGTAAAAAAATTTTCTAAAGCACCGCCCCTAGTTTTCTGAAATTAAAAATAAAAAAGAACACTCATACAACACAACCTACATCCTATAATTTAAGTCAAATGAAAAAGAGATTGGAAGCTGATTTAGTAAGCATTGCACACCGAATTTTACAATTAAAAAACAAGTCTGATATCAATCAATTGTATCTGGAATCGCAAAAGTTATATGAAAAATTGGCCTTGTTGCGTTTTGTTGACGAGCATTTTGGCGATAGCAAACCTACCATTGGACAAGTAGCAATAGAAGAAAAAATCGAAGCGGCTTTTGAAGCAATTGAAAATGAAGTACCTACAGCCATCACCATAGAAGAAATTAACATTCCTGAAATTGAGGAAACTCCTGAATTGGTTCTTGAAGAAGAGGAACAAGAAGAAATGACCGAAATGGAGGAGCCTGTTTTTGAAGAAAGCGAAGATTTGGAAACCTTAGATGATGAAGATGAAGAAGAAACCGAAATGCCATTCATCCCAGCTTTTGAATTAGAAAAAGAGGAAGAGGAAGAATTAATCGAAGAAGCGCCAAAACAAGAAGCAGTTCAAATTTCTTTCGAAGAATTAATTGGCGGTGACTTTAGTGACGACCTTTTTGTAAAAGTAGAAAGTAACACTTTTGAAACTCCAATTGAAGAAGAGCAGGAAGTAGAAACAGAAGCTGGTACATTTGATCTTGACGAAATGAAACTCCCTGAAGAAGAAGAAACATCTAAATCGGTATCGCTAAACGAAAAATTAGCCAAAGGAATCAACATTGATTTGAATGATCGTATCGCCTTTACCAAACATCTTTTTGGGAATGACCCTGAAGATTACAACCGAGTGTTGAACCAATTAATCACTTTTAACACCTTTTATGAAACCCGAGATTTCATTAGGGATATGGTAAAACCAGACTACAATAACTGGGAAGGAAAAGAAGAATACGAAGAACGTTTTATGGAAATTATTGAGAAAAAATTCTTGTAATTCCCTTTATTAATTGAATTTTTAGCACCGAATGTCAAAATTATACATTGTCCCAACGCCTATTGGCAACCTCGAAGACATGACTTTTCGTGCCATTCGCATTCTGAAAGAAGTTGATTTAATTCTTGCCGAAGATACTCGTACGAGTGGCAAATTATTGAAACATTTTGAGATTAGCACCCACATGCACAGCCACCACATGCACAACGAACACAAAACGGTGGAGAATATCATTTCGCGATTACAAGCGGGAGAAAATATCGCCTTGATATCCGATGCAGGAACGCCTGCCATTTCAGATCCTGGTTTTTTATTGACCCGTGCGTGTATTGAAAAGGGAGTTGAAGTTGAATGTTTGCCTGGCGCAACGGCTTTTGTCCCTGCTTTAGTGAATAGCGGTTTGCCCAACGATAAGTTCATTTTCGAAGGTTTTTTGCCTGATAAAAAAGGAAGACAAACTCGTTTTTTGGCTTTGGCCGAAGAAACCCGAACGATGATTTTGTATGTTTCGCCACACAAGTTAGTAAAGACTTTGGCTGAATTTGCGACCTACTTTGGCGAAGACCGACCTGTTTCGGTTTCAAGAGAGTTATCCAAACTCCACGAAGAAAATGTAAGAGGTACGGTTAGAGAAGTCTTAACGCACTTCGAAAAAACCGCTCCCAGAGGCGAAATCGTTGTGGTGGTAGGAGGAAAACCAGTAGTAAAAGAAGCAAAGAAAAATAAATTTTCAGAAGAAGAATAAATGAATAACCCAAAAGTAATCGTCATAGGAGCTGGATTAAGTGGACTTACATGTGGTTATTTATTACAGAAAAAAGGTATTCATGTTACCCTTTTGGAAGCCAACACACGAATTGGTGGACGTATCGAAACTCGAAAAGGCTCAACAGACGCAACAGTTGAAATGGGAGCGACCTGGTTTAGTAAACTGCACCCCCATCTTTTTCAATTGTTAGACGAATTAGAATTAGGCTATTTTAAACAACATACTCAAGGCATTTCGTTGTTTGAAACGATGTCTTTTGTACCACCTCAGAAATTTGAAATATCAGAATTTGAAGAACCTTCTTTTCGCATCCAAGGAGGTACCCAAAAATTAATTGAAAAACTAGCTGAAAGCATTGGGCATGAAAATATAAAAACACAAACAAAAGTAATTGCTGTAAACGAAGTTGGGAATCAAATGGAAGTGTTGGATCAAAACGGAACAGCCTATATCACTGATTCTGTGATCACTACTTTACCACCCAACTT
>JAGNSF010000077.1 GCA_017988155.1 Flavobacterium sp.
TATTGTGCATTCCTAAAATTCCTGATTGTGGTGGGTTGATAATTGGCGTAGACAACATACTTCCAAAAACACCTCCATTAGTAATAGTGAATGTTCCTCCTGTCATATCGTCAACTGTGATTTGTCCGTCACGAGCTTTGATTGCCAAACGTTTGATTTCAGCTTCTACTCCACGGAAAGTCAAGTTTTCTGCATTACGAACTACCGGAACCATTAATCCTTTTGGACCAGAAACTGCGATAGAAATATCACAGAAATCGTAGGCCACTTTGTAATCTCCATCCATCATAGAGTTTACATCTGGATACAATTCCAATGCTCTTGTAACTGCTTTTGTAAAGAATGACATATATCCTAAACCAACACCTGCGTGTTTTGCTTTGAATGCGTCTTTGTATTCGTTACGCAAGTTATTAATTGGAGTCATGTTTACTTCGTTGAAAGTAGTCAACATCGCTGTTTCGTTTTTAGCAGCCACTAATCTTTCAGCAACTTTTCGACGCAACATAGATAATTTAGTTCTTTCAGCACCACGACTTCCTCCTGTAGGAGTTCCCATTGAAGGCACTGCATTAACAGCATCATCTTTAGTAATACGTCCATCTTTTCCTGTTCCAACAATATCAGAAGGTTGGATGTTTTTTTCGTCTAATATTTTACGAGCAGCTGGCGAAGGCGCTTGAGCCGCATAGGTTGCTGCTGGAGCTGGAGACGCTTTTGGCGCTTCTGCTTTCTTTTCTTCTGCTTTTGGAGCTTCCGCTACTGGAGCTGGAGTTGAACCAGATGGTTTTGCCGCAGCCGTATCAATCAAACAAACTACTGCACCTACAGCAACTGCATCACCTTCTTCCGCTTTAAGTGTAATGACACCACTTGCTTCTGCAGGTAATTCTAAAGTTGCTTTGTCTGAATCTACTTCAGCAATGGCTTGGTCTTTTTCTACATAATCGCCATCTTTTACTAACCAAGTTGCGATTTCTACTTCTTTGATTGATTCCCCAGGTGAAGGGACTTTCATTTCTAAAATCATCGTTTGTAACTTTATATTGTTATTGTTCTAATATTATTCTAATAAATTTTCTACAGAAATGTCTTCATCAATTTCAGACCAATGAATTCCTTCTCCTTTTCCAATAAGCCTCCATTTGCTTAATTGTTCGGAAGTAGCTTTTCTTAATCTTGGAAACCATTCAAGAGGTATTGACAATTCTCTTCCGTCTTCCAAAAAAACAATCATTTTTGAATTTTCAAAAGCTATATCAACTGCGTTTCTTGACTTGTTAATTGTTAAAATACTCATCCCATTTTTGAATTAATAGTTCTTGATTCTCTTCAACTAAAATACGTATTTGCTTTAATTCGTTTGGCTTAAATCCAAAAGACTTTACTAATTCAGCGTTTTCAAGATAAAACTTTGCTGTTTTATCTCCATTTTCTATATGTATGTGTTTTGGCAAATGTTCATTACTATAAAAGAAAAATCTAAATCCGTTTATGTAAAAAACCGTTGGCATTTTATCTAAATAAATTTTTGTCAAAAACCATTCTAATGGCATCAGCATGACGTCTTCTATCTCTTGTGTGACTTCCTGAAGCCGGTGCTGCATAATTTTTCAATGAGGCTAAACGCCAAGGAACCAAATCAAAATTAACTAACATATAACTGTAAGCTCCCATGTTTTTAGGCTCTTCTTGTGCCCAAACAAAATCATCTGCATTTGGATAGCTAGCAATAATCGCTTTCAATTGTTCTGTTGGCAATGGAAATAATTGCTCAATTCGAACCAAAGCTACATCATTTCGTTCTAGTTTTTCTCTTTCAGCTAATATATCATAGTAAAATTTACCTGTACAGAAAACTACTGTTTTTACTTTTGATTTATCTACTGATGTATCGTCAATTGTCTCTTGGAAACTTCCGTTTGCTAATTCCTCTTGAGTAGAAACACACAATGGATGACGCAATAAACTCTTAGGTGAAAAAACCACCAAAGGTTTACGGAATTTCGTTTTCATTTGCCTTCTCATCAAGTGGAAGAAGTTAGCTGGTGTAGTACAATCAGCCACATACATATTATGACGAGCACAAAGTTGTAAATAACGTTCCATTCTTGCCGAAGAGTGCTCAGCACCTTGTCCTTCGTAACCGTGTGGCAATAATAGTACGATACCATTTTGGTTGTTCCATTTATCTTCTCCACAAGAAATATATTGGTCAATCATAATTTGGCAACCGTTTGAGAAATCTCCAAATTGCGCTTCCCAAATCGTTAAAGCATTTGGGTTAGCCAAAGCATATCCGTAATCAAATCCTAAAACACCATATTCTGAAAGGAACGAGTTAAAGGCATTGAACTGTCCTTTTTTATCTTTCACTGAATTTAAAAGAACTACTTCTTCTTCGCTATCTTCTACTTTTACCACAGCATGACGATGAGAGAACGTTCCTCTTTCTACGTCTTGTCCTGACAAACGAACATCGTATCCTTCTTGTAACAACGAACCGTAAGCCAAAGCTTCGGCAGTACCCCAATCGATTTGATTGTTGTCGTACATTGTTTTTCTATCGGTTACAATCTTAGAAATTTTATTGATGAATTTTTTATCCGATGGTAATGTGGAAATTGTTTCTAAAATACCGTCTAATTTTTTCTTGTCGTAAGTAGTGTCTACTTTTTGCAACATCACGTCATCAGACACTTGAACAAATCCTTGCCACTCATCTTGCATAAATGGCTTAATTATAGTCAAATCTTTCTTGCGCGATTCTTGTAAATTTTCGTCCAATTTCGCTTTGTAATCACTTTCAATTTTGTTTACATAGGCTTGATCAATAATTCCGTCAACAATCAATTTTTCAGCATAAATATCTCTTGGATTTTTATGACGCGCAATGATTTTGTATAAAACGGGTTGCGTAAAACGAGGCTCATCCCCTTCGTTATGCCCGTATTTTCTATATCCTAAAAGGTCGATGAACACATCGCCACCAAAAGTCATTCTATAGTCAAGTGCAAACAACATAGCGTGCACTACCGCCTCAGTATCATCTGCATTCACGTGTAATACTGGCGAAAGGGTAACCTTAGCCACATCCGTACAATAGGTTGAAGAACGTGCGTCTTGATAATTGGTGGTAAAACCAACTTGGTTGTTAATCACTAAGTGAATCGTTCCACCTGTTTTGTAACCATCTAATTGTGCCATTTGAACAATTTCGTACACAATTCCTTGTCCTGCTACTGCAGCATCCCCGTGAACGGCAATTGGCAATACTTTAGAGAAATCGTCTGGAAAATATTTGTCTTGTTTGGCACGAGTAATTCCTTCAATAACGGCTCCAACAGTCTCCAGGTGTGATGGGTTTGGTGCCAAATTAATATTGATTGATTTACCTGATTTTGTTTTTCTTTCTGAAGTTAATCCCAAGTGGTATTTAACGTCTCCATCAAAATATTCTTGGTCATAATCTTTTCCGTCAAATTCAGAGAAGATGTCTTGAGTTGCTTTACCGAAAATGTTAGCTAAAATATTTAACCTTCCACGGTGTGCCATACCCATTACAAATTGCTCCACTCCTTTTTCGGCAGCTGCTTCAATCAAAGCATCAAGAGCTGGAATAATACTTTCTCCGCCTTCTAATGAGAATCGTTTTTGACCCACATATTTAGTATGCAAGAAATTTTCAAACGAAACCGCCTCATTTAATTTGTCAAGGATATTTTTCTTTTGCTCTACATTAAAATTAGGCAAGTTATCATTAACATTCAAACGGTCTTGAATCCACTGCACCACTTCTGGCTTACGGATATACATATATTCTACACCTATCGATTGGCAATATAAGTTTTCTAAACGACGGATGATTTCTTTTAAAGTGGCAGGTTGGTGTCCTAAAATTTTAGCTGCATCAAATACAGTTTCCAAATCAGATGATGACAATCCGAAATTTTCAATCGCTAAGTTAGGCGAATAGGTTCTTCTGTCACGAACGGGATTGGTCTTAGTAAACAAATGTCCACGAGTTCTATACCCATCAATTAATTTAAGAACATTAAATTCTTTTAATACTTTTTCAGAAACTTGTCCTGAAGCAACTGAATTAGAAGAATACATCGCCATTTGTTCTGCGGCATTTTCTTCATTATAAGTGGCCATCCCAAAGTCAAACCCTTGGAAAAAACTTCTCCAACTTGGTTCAACACTATCTGGATTCTGTAAATATTGATCGTATAATTGAGCAAAAAATTCGGTATGAGCTGCGTTTAAAAAGGAAAACCTATCCATAATTATTGATTAATATGCTTTTTGTTTAATTTGTTGACAAAAGTACAATAAACCAATCTATATAATCCTATTTTTAACCTACTTTTACGTTAAATTTTGTTAAAAATATTTAAAACAATCATGAAAAAAATCGTTTTCAGTCTCATTTTTAAATCAAAAATAATTCTCTCTGTCTTATTTGTGTTTTGTTTTTCATTTTCATTTTCGCAAACGATTGCGAAAAACACACCAAAAGAGTTTTGGAAACAAGTACAATTTGGGGGTGGTTTTGGATTGAATTTTGGAACCGGTTATACCGAAATCACCTTGGCTCCAAGTGCTATTTATCCTCTAAATGAATACGTGAGTATAGGCGCTGGACTGCTCGGCAGCTTTACTCATTCAAAACATTATTATACAACAGGTGTTTATGGCGTAAATGCTATCAGTTTATTTAACCCAATCGAAAAAGTACAACTTTCTTTGGAGGTCGAACAAGCAAGAGTCAATACACAACTCCAAATGATTCCAAATCCTGTTACCAAAAACTATTGGAATACCGCGCTCTATGTTGGAGCAGGTTATCGCAATGGCAATGTAACTCTTGGAGCGCGCTATAATTTATTATTTGACAAAGACAAAAGTATTTACAGCGATGCATTAATGCCTTTTGTGCGATTTTATTTTTAAATTTCTTAACGGAATAGTTCCTTTTTTTAACCTACACAACCTATTTTTGTATTAAATAAAACGATTATGAAAAATATATTTCTTTCTTTGATTTTACTGTTGACTATAACCGGATTTTCTCAAAACAACCTTTTGCAATCCGGACCTATGGTAGGATATTGCGAAATGACTGAAGCCGTTATTTGGACACAAACTACAAAAGAAGCAGCCGTTCGAGTTGATTATTATGCAAAAGACAAACCGGCGGAAGTTTTTTCTTCGAAGACGTATAAATCATCTGAGAATAATTATTTTACCAATCATATTGTACTAACTCAATTGCAACAAGGCAAACAATACCATTACGATCTGTTTATTAATAACCAAAAAATTGTATTGCCTTATGAAACTTCATTTTCATCAAAGAAATTATGGCAGTGGCGCGAAAAAGCCCCTGATTTTACAATTGCTTTAGGAAGTTGTTCTTACATTAGTGAAGAAGCTTTAGATAGACCAGGAAAACCCTATGGCTCTAACTATTCCATCTTTGAAAGCATTGCTAATAAAAATCCAGATATTATGTTATGGGGAGGCGACAATGTGTATTTACGAGAAGCGGACTGGGATAGTAAATCCGGAATTTACCATCGTTACACGCATTCAAGATCGTTAAAAGAAATGCAACCTTTGCTTGCAAGTACTCAAAACATAGCGATTTGGGACGACCATGATTTTGGCCCAGATGATAGTGATCGTGGGTTTTATAATAAATACACTACCCAACAAGCATTTAAGGATTTTTGGGCCAATAAATTTTATGGAATGGACTCCAATCAAAAAGAAGGAATTTTTTCTAGCTATAATTGGAGTGATGCCGAACTGTTTTTGTTAGACAATCGTTTTTTCAAATCGCCAAACAAACGTCAAACTGGAGAAAAAACTATGCTTGGAACAGCACAAATCCAATGGCTAATAGACGCCTTAACATATTCAAAAGCGAGTTTTAAAATTATAGTTATTGGCGGACAAGTTTTAAATACCGAAGCTGTTTTTGAAAACTATGAAAACTACAAAACTGAAAAAGACTTTTTGTTGAGCGAGATTTTGGCGAACCAAATAAAAGGAGTTGTATTTATTTCTGGAGACAGGCATTTTACAGAATTGTCCGTTCAAAATAGACCCAATACTTATCCGTTGTACGATTGGACGGTTTCACCTTTAACATCCGGGCATGGTGCCGTTGAAAAAATAGCCAAAGAACCTAACGCTAATAGAGTGCCTGGCAGCTTATTTGCGCAACATGTTTTTGGTACTTTGTCTTTTTCTGGCGAAAAAGAAACGCGCCAAATGAAAATGAGTTTGTTTGATAAAGACGGTGCTGAATTATGGAACAAAACAATCTTAAAATCAGAATTAGAATAGTTTAGTATTTATTTCGAAACCAGACTTTCATCCATTCGCGTTTTAATACTAAGAAAGCAACTTGTTTTGCTAATTCCGCAATATCAGAACCATCCAATTTCTTAATTTGATCTTCTGGCACATCAACGATATAAAGTAAATTTAGGTATTCGGCGAACTTATACTGAATCAATCGATAAATTTTTTCGTGTAAAGCCGACTTTAGTTCTTCGGGTTGAATGTCCTGAGGTAAATCAATGGATTCGTTTGCTAAATTGAAATCTTTATTAATTTGCGAAATTAAGTTGAAGTATAAGTTTTCATTTGTTGCTTCGGTAAGCAATACATCCGTATTTAATGGGGCGACGAAAGAACTAGACATTGCGATTCATTAAATTCTCCCCAAAAGACCTCAACATCGATTTCTTCTCTGAGCTAATATTCATTTTGTCTAAGGTTGCAAAAGCCATTAATGTATAATCTTGTATAGCTTGTTGCGTAGCCTTAGTAGCGCCAGTTGCATTAAAAATAGTTTTAACTTCCTCTATTTTAGTGGTATTTTCTTCTAGTGATACCGAAAACAATTGTAATAGTTTAGCTTTCTCCTCGGCAGAAGCAAACTCAATTGCTTTAAGATATAAATAGGTTTTTTTATTTTCGATGATATCTCCACCTATTTGTTTTCCGAAGGTAGCAGGATTACCAAACGCATCTAAATAATCATCTTGTAATTGGAACGCTAAACCTAAATTCAATCCGAAATCATAAATCAATTCGCCATTTTCAGCCGAAGTTTCTGCTACAATAGCACCCATTTTCATAGCTGCCGCAACCAGAACTGCTGTTTTGTATTCGATCATTTTTAAATACTCCGGAATGGTAACATCTGAACGAGTTTCAAAATCAACATCCCATTGTTGACCTTCGCAAACTTCCAAAGCAGTTTTGCTAAACAACTTGGCTAATTCCCTGAAAATAACAGGTTCGTATTGCTCAAAATATTGGTAGGCCAAAATCAACATAGCATCACCTGAAAGAATTCCGGTATTGATATTCCATTTCTCATGAACTGTAATATTCCCTCTTCGCAAAGGCGCATCGTCCATAATATCATCATGAACTAAAGAAAAATTATGAAAAACCTCAACTGCTAAAGCTGCCGGAAGTGCTTTAGAATAATCAACATCAAAAATTTCTGCACTCATTAAAGTAAGGACTGGACGCATTTTTTTGCCGCCAAGCC
>JAGNSF010000078.1 GCA_017988155.1 Flavobacterium sp.
AGTTGCGTTACCGCTTCTTGTAAAACAGATGGAATGACTTCGGAAACAACTCCTTCATCGGCAATAGCGATTGCTGCAATGCCATTCTCATTCCCTTTAATAGTGGCTATGCCTAATGGTGTTTGGATATGAGCTAATACTAATTCGTTCATTTATTTTCCAATTCTTTTTTCTAACATTTCTTTGCTAATAGTTAGAGTTCTTCCGATTGGTTTTCCATTTCGATAAGATACTGCTCTAAACGTAATATCTCCTTTAGGAATTTCAAAAGGCTGGGTATATTTTGTCGAATATTGAGCCGGAAAAGTACCGTCAATGGTATAATAAATCGTAACATCTGCCAAATCATTTGACAGTGTACATATCATTTTTCCATCTTGCTTTTTTACGCTAACAATTGGATCGTAAACGGCTTTACTTATTGGTTTTCCCGCAGTTTCAAATCGGTTAAAATGAGTTTCTAGTCGTGTTGAAAAATTATTCCACTCTTTTTTTTCTGAAGGACTCCAAACCGATTCAATAACCGCTAAAGCTCTTGGATAAGTCATGTAAAATGCATGTTCAATGGTAGGAATTTTTTCGGTCCAAAGATTGCCTTGACCTCCTAAAATATATTTTGGATCAACACCTTCTGGCGCAGGTTCAAACTCGTAGGTTTTTTTCAATGATAATTTGGCATAAACCGGCACCTCAACAGAGGGGTCGCCTTGTGTATAATCTAGATAAGCGAATGAATTCGGTGACATAACCACTTCATGGCCTGCTTTTGATGCTTCAATACCGCCATTGGTTCCTCGCCAACTCATTATAGCGGCACCATCAGCTAAACCTCCGTATAAAATTTCATCCCAACCAATCGCCTTTTTTCCTTTGGAAGTGATAATATTCACTACTTTTTTAATGAAATAGCTCTGCAATTCTTTGGCATCCTTAAGGTTTTCTTTTTGCATCAAAGCAACACAATTGGGATCTTTTTCCCAAAATCCATGATAACATTCGTCCCCGCCAATGTGAATGTACTGACCTGGAAACAAAGCCGCTACTTCTCCGAATATAGTGTCCAAAATTGCATACACTTTTTCGTCAGAAGGGTTCAAGGAATTTTCAATCTTCATTGTGAAAGTACCGTCACCATGCCAATCAGCAAAGTTAGAACCCGGATTAACCATCTTAGGCTCTTTTAGAGTGGAGAGTTCAGGATAAGCTGCTAACAAAGCCATTGAATGACCCGGAATATCGATTTCAGGAACTATTGTAATTTGGCGTTCAGCCGCATAGTGTAAAATATCTTTAATTTCCTCTTGAGTATAAAAGCCTCCGTATGGCGTTGCTTCTCCTTCAGATGGAGCTTCTCGATTGCCAAAAGTTCCAAATCGCTCTACGCGCCAAGCGCCAATTTCAGTAAGTTTAGGTAGGGATTTAATTTCTATTCTCCACCCATTATCATCTGACAAATGCCAATGAAACACGTTAAATTTATATTTAGCCATCCAATCGATGTATTTTTTCACATCAGCCGTTGTGAAAAAATGACGACTCACATCAAGCATTAATCCTCGCCAAACAAAACGCGGATAATCTGTTATCGTACAAGCTGGCAGGGTAACATTTCCTTTAGAAATAGCATCAATATCGAGTAATTGATCAAACGTTTGAAGTCCATAAAAAATGCCTGCCACAGTATTTGCTTTTAGCACAATTGCATTTGGATTCACCTGTAACGAATACCCTTCTTTGCCAATGGATTCATCTGAAGTTGAATTGATTACAATGGAAATCGGTTTTGAGTTAGGCACAGGTTTCATTTGCACTACTTCCAAACCTTTGCCCATAAAAGAGCCAAAATACAAATCGACCACTTGAAGCAATTCAGGATTACTATTTTCAAGATGCACTTTAGTAGTTGGTTTTAAAACAAAATTTCCTTTTTCGGCTGAATAACTCACCGGATTTGGGATTATAGCATGTTGTGCTTGTAGGAAGCAACTAATAAAAAAAAATAGCGCCGTGGTGATTTTTAATTTCATCATTTTGGTTTTTTAGTATTCAAATATAATGATTTAATAAAAGAAAAAACCACTCGAATAGTCGAATGGTTATTGTATTAGCCCTGATAGTAGCGGCATCCTTTGCTGCCGGGGTTCGGCAGGAAAGATAAAGCGGATAGCAGGATAAGCTCCTTATTTTTGTAACAGTATGGCTGCTTCTTTCGCAAAATAGGTCGAAATCAAACTAGCTCCCGCGCGTTTGATACACATTAATTGTTCCATCATAATTTTGTCGTGGTCGAGCCAACCTCTTTCTGCTGCGGCTTTGATCATCGCATATTCACCAGAAACATGAAAAACCGTTACAGGAACATTCACGGCGTTTTTTACTTCGCGAACAATATCCAAATAGGCAATTCCGGGTTTTACCATGACCATATCGGCACCTTCTTCCACATCCCAAAGCGCTTCTTTAATGGCTTCGATGCGATTCGCGTAATCCATTTGGTAGGTTTTTTTATCTTTTGGTACCACAACTTCTGATTCTCTTGGCGCACTGTCTAAGGCATCGCGAAACGGACCATAAAACGCCGACGCATACTTAGCCGAATAACTCATAATCCCTACATTTTCGAAGCCTGCTGCATCCAAACCTTGGCGCAAACGCAAAACTCGTCCGTCCATCATATCGCTTGGCGCCACAAAATCAGCACCCGCTTGCGCGTGAGAAACAGCCATTTTTACTAAGGCTTCATTAGTAGCATCATTTGCCACATCGCCGTTTTCAATAATTCCGTCATGACCATAAATAGAATACGGGTCCAAAGCAACATCCGGCATCACAATCATTTCAGGACAAGTCTTTTTAATCGCACGAATAGCTTCTTGCATCAATCCGTTTGGATTCCAGGCTTCTTTGCCTGTATTGTCTTTTAAATCTTCGCTCACTTTTACATAGATATTCACAGCACGAATCCCTAAATCGAATAACTCTTGGACTTCTTTCACCGTTAAATCTATCGAACGACGAAAAATTCCTGGCATCGACGAGATTTCAACTTGGATATTTTCTCCTTCTGCAATAAACATCGGAAACATAAAATCGGCCGGACTTAATGTGGTTTCTCTAACTAATGAACGAATGCTTTCGTTTACTCGTAATCTTCTGCCTCTTTGTAATGGGAACATAATTTTTTATTTTAAAAAAGTTTTTTTTCAAGCCAATTAATTGGCTTTTTCACGATTTTTGGTGCGTCAAATCGATACCCCAAATAGATGTTTTCGTAATTAATTGTATTATTAATATTCAGATCTTCTTCTTTTGTAAAATTATTTAAACTAGAAACCTGTATGCCGCAAAATAAATTTCTCCATTGATAATTAAGATTTACATTGAGGTTTAGTAAAACTTTTTTCTCCCAATATCTTTTTTCATCTAGATCATAGCTGTCATTTGTTGTTACATACCCTAATCCATATCCAGATGAAATACCTCCTGAAAAATTCAAATTTTTAAACACCACCCAATTGTATTGGTACCCAATAGAAGCATTAAAAGAAAGGTTCTTTTTGTAGCTTTCTACTAAATTATCGTCACTTTTATTTGTTGAATAATAATATTCATACGATAAAGAAGGTATTAAACTACCGGAACTCTTCTTCTGAATTTGGGTTTGTTGCAAAAATGAACGATACGAAAATCGGTTTCCATAAAGCACATACGATGTTGAACCTCCTATTCGCGTGGTTTTAAAATCGGGAAATTGAAAAAACGGGTTAATTTCACCTGCGGAATTTTGAGTAATATGTTCTGGGTCATCTACAAAATAGCCTTTGGTAGTAGTGTAATACACCCCTTGGATCCATTTATTTAAAAAGAAGTTGAAATTAAGATTAAAATTAGTTGTCTTACCTTTTAAATTGTTCTGGTAATCACTTTCAGACCAGCTTTTTGGCAAGCCAATACTAAAGCCAATAAATTTATAATCGATAGATACAAAATGATTTTTTGGAATATTTGGACTAATTTTAAATGGAGAATTATCCTTATCGCTAATCGAATATGAATCTACCCTAGAATCTCTATTTAGCTTAATGATTAATTTATCTGAAATATCTTTTATATAAGATGTGTCAATGGCGAAAGCCCTATCATCTGAAGTTCTCTTCGTACTATATTCTTGTTGTCCAAAACAAACTGAACAGAAAAATACCGCTAAGCAAGACAAAATTAATTTCATTATCTACTAAAATTTAATCCAATCAACTGGTTTTTCTAATACTTGAATTAATTTTTCTTCTTCACTTCCCGCCACAGGATGATGGTCATAATGCCATTGCACGTGTGGTGGTAAACTCATTAAAATACTCTCTATTCGGCCATTGGTTTTTAAACCAAATAAAGTGCCTTTGTCGTGTACCAAATTAAATTCGACATAGCGACCACGACGTATTTCTTGCCAAGTTCTTTGCTCAGTTGAATAAGGCAAATCTTTTCTTTTTGCTACAATTGGCAAATAGGCGTCAAGGAAGGAGTTCCCAACTTCAGTAACAAAGTTGTACCAATCTTCCATTGTTTGTTCTTCGGTTTCTTTCAAATAATCAAAAAACAAACCACCTATTCCACGCGCTTCATTTCGATGTGCGTTCCAAAAATAGGCATCGCATTGTTTTTTAAATTTTGGATAAAAATCAGGATTATGTTTGTCGCAAGCTGTTTTACAGGTTTGGTGAAAATGAGTAGCATCTTCTTCAAACAAATAATAAGGTGTCAAATCTTGGCCTCCGCCAAACCAACTATTGATTACATTTCCATTATCATCATACATCTCAAAATAACGCCAATTCGCATGAACGGTTGGCACCATTGGACTTTTGGGATGAATCACTAAACTCAATCCGCAAGCAAAAAAATCAGCTTCGCCTACATTGAACAATTTTTGCATCGAATCAGGCAGTTTCCCATGAACGGCAGAAATGTTTACGCCTCCTTTTTCAAAAACAGCACCACTTTCAATCACACGAGTTCTTCCACCACCGCCTTCGGGTCTGTCCCAAAGATCTTCTCTAAATTGGGCAACGCCATCAATATCTTCTATTCCTTTACAGATTTGATCTTGTAGTTTTTGTATATATTGGTAAAATTGGTCTTTCATTTTTTCTGCTAACTTTTAACTGAACACTGATTACTGACCGTACTCCTTCACTGCCTCCACAAAAGCTTTAGCGTGATCCACAGGAATATTTGGTAAAATTCCGTGACCTAAATTCACGATGTAATTGTCTTTTCCAAATTCGTCAATCATTCCGTGTACCATTTTTTTGATGGTAGGAATTGGCGATAATAAACGACTTGGGTCAAAATTTCCTTGTAACGTGATATTTCCTCCTGTTAAATAGCGGGCATTTCTTGGCGAACAAGTCCAATCTACTCCTAAAGCCGAAGCTTTCGATTTCGCCATTTCGCCTAAAGCAAACCAACAGCCTTTTCCGAAAACAATCACTTTCGTTTCGTCAGCCAAAGCCTCTACAATTTGGTTGATGTATTGCCAAGAAAATTCTTGATAATCTACCGGAGACAACATTCCTCCCCAAGAATCAAAAATCTGAATCGCATTACAACCTGCTTTTACTTTTTCTTTCAAATATAAAATCGTCGTATCGGTAATTTTTTGCAATAAGGTATGCGCTGCGACTGGATTAGAAAAACAAAAACCTTTGGCAGTATCAAAACTTTTAGATCCTTTTCCTTCTACTACATAACAGAAAATTGTCCATGGCGAACCAGCAAAACCAATCAATGGCACCTCATCGTTCAACATTTCTTTAGTCAATTTGATAGCATCAAAAACGTATCCTAAAGTTTCATTTACATCTGGAACAAATACTTGATTCACTTGTTCCATGGTGCGAATTGGGTTCGGGATTATCGGACCTAAATTGTCTTTCAATTCGACATGAATTCCCATCGCTCTTGGCACGACCAAAATATCAGAAAACAAAATCGCTGCATCTGGTTTCACAATACGAATCGGTTGCACGGTGATTTCAGCTGCTAATTCAGGGGTTTCGCAACGTGTAAAGAAATCGTATTTGTCACGCAAAGCTCTGAATTCAGGTAAATATCTTCCTGCTTGACGCATCATCCAAACCGGTGGGCGTTCTACTTTTTCGTTATTTAAAGCTCTTAAAAAAAGGTCGTTTTTAATCATTTTTATTTGTTTTGCCACAAAGGCGCAAAGGCACTAAGTTTAATTATAATAATATTCTTTAACTTCTGTAATTACATTTTCAACCGAAGGATGTTCTGCAATTATGATGTTTTTTATGTGTTTGTTTTCCAAAGCTTCAGCGGTAGTTTCGCCAATGCAAAAGCACAATTCTTTTTTAATGGTATTGTCTTTCAAATAACTTTCAACTCCTGACGGACTGAAAAATAGAATCGCATCTACAGTCTCCTTAATCTTATGCGGTTTCAACTGCGTTTCGTATACTTCAATTTCGTTGAACTCAATTCCGACATTTTTTAGTGCCAACGGCAACGTCTCTTTTCTCAAATTTCCGCTGAAAAAAGTATAGCTTTCATTGGCATAAATCAAACAAATAATCTCAGTTAGATCCGAAGCATAATCAGCGTAGGCTATTACTTCAAAACCGGCATCGGTCAAAATAGTTTTACTTTTTACGCCAACACAAAATGCTTTTTTCGACTGAAGATCTGATTTATTTTCCTCAAATTGTGGGTGATTTAAAAAACTTCGCACCGCATTCTGACTCGTAAAAATCAAATTGTTTTTAATCCCTTTTAACTCAAAATTTTTGGTTTCAACTTCTATGAAATTGGACTCCAAAACCTCCAAACCAATATCCGTCAAAACTTGTTTTTGATGACTCAAAAGCACTTTTGTCGATAAAATACGTGTTGGATTTGCCATTATTTTTTCAATTGTTTCTTAATTGCTGTCATTAATTCGGCACCACCGGTATTCAAAATTTCTTGAGCAGAATGGAACCCTAATTTTTTCCACTCCGATATATCCACTGATTTTTCAATCTCTATTTTTTGTTTTCCGTCAACCGAGAACAACACTCCTTTGAATTCGATCGTGTCTTTTTCTTCGTCGTATTTTGCCAAAGCTCCAATCGGTGCCGTACAACCACCTTCTAGAGTTTTCAAAAATTGACGTTCAATATAAGTGCAAATTTCTGTTTCAATATCGTTCAACTGACTCACGGCGTCTTTGGTAAATTCGTCATTAACCATTGCCACAACCAACATTGCGCCTTGTGCGGGAGCAGGAATCATCCAATCTAAATTAATATAATTTTCAGGTTTTAAATTGATTCGTTCTAAACCTGCTGCGGCAAAAACAGCTCCGTTCCAATCACTTTCGGCTAATTTTTGCATGCGAGTATTTACATTCCCTCGCAAATCCACCACTTGGTGATTGGGGTATTTATGCCACCATTGCGCTTGACGACGCAAACTTCCTGTGGCAATGGTTCCAGTAGTAGTAAGAAAATCCAAATTGCCTTTGTGAACCAAAATATCAAGGGTATTAGCGCGTTCTAAAACAGCCGCTTGAAC